>JAUWPM010000067.1 GCA_030611585.1 Methanosarcinales archaeon
CGGAAAAACGCATCCGTGAAGATAGAGCGGTACACGGTACCGGGCATAAAGGATTTGCCGGTGGCGTCAAAGAAGCTAATCGAGGAGAAGGGCTGCGACATCGTAATGGCATTGGGGATGCCCGGACCCAAAGATATAGACAAGCAATGCGCACACGAAGCGTCAATCGGTATTATCGCGGCTCAGCTTCTCACTTCTACGCACATCATCGAGGTCTTTGTTTATGAAGACGAGGTAGAGGATGAGAAGAAGCTTGCGTGGCTTGCGGATCGCCGTGCGCGTGAGCATGCACAGAACGTGCTAAAAATGCTCTTCAAGCCACGAGAGATGGAGCGAGAAGCGGGAATGGGTAAGCGTGAAGGATTTGAAGATGCAGGACCTTTAAGAGTGTGAATGCAAACAAGTACAAATTGAAACCACGAGATTACACAAGATTAACATAGAATAAAAATAAATAATCTCGTGAAAATCAGTGTAATCTTGTGGTTGCTATAAACCAAGAGGAGAAAAATGACAAAAGAAAAAGAAGAGATAAAATTGGGCTTTGTCGTCTCGGAATTTCACCGGGACATTACGTATCAGATGGAGATACTGGGTAGGGAGCATGCTGCGTTTCTTGGTGCGAGCGTTGATCGCACAGTATATACGCCGGGAACCTTTGACATGCCGTTAGCAGTGAAGCAAATGCTTACCGAGGGCGACGTGGATGCGGTGGTTACCCTTGGCTGCATAATCGAGGGTGCAACGAAGCATGACGAAATGATCGCATCGCAATTGACGCGGAAGATAATGGACCTCTCGCTGGAGTATAACAAGCCGGTGACTCTGGGCGTTGCAGGACCAGGGATGACGAGGTTGGAGGCGCAGGAACGGATAGATTATGCGAAGAGGGCGGTAGAAGCCGCGGTGAAGATGGTGAAGCGACTGAGGGGAAGCAGATAAAGGAGAACCAGCACCGCGATACAAACAACAGCGAAGAGGAGTGAAGATCGCTTCATGATCTTTATCGCTCCAGCTATATGCTTTTTAGATGCACACTCGAAATTCCCGCCTACGGTATAATGCCCTTTCTTCTCCAGCTTCACCCGTAATGCGTGACTCATTGCCGCTATCGTCAAATGTTTATTTCCCCCTTCATTCACCTCTGTTTTCAAATCACCCCATTTTGAATGACTCGTCAACATAATTAAGCATGCTGCGATTCGTTCTGGTACGTAATTCAGCAGGTCATCCGCTTTCGCAGAGAACCAGCCGAAATGCAAATATCGTTCTGTTTTATACCCCACCACGGCATCCAGCGTATTTACCACTCGATAAACCATAGCGCCGAAAACGCCGAAGAGCAAGAAATAGAAGAACGGCGCGATAACGCTATCGGTCAGGTTCTCCGCCACCGATTCTATGGCTGCGGAATCAAGATGCGCCATATCTAAATCCGCCACGTCTCGGCTGACTATTTTCCCCACTGCGGCTCGTTTCGCTTCCAAATTCGCCGTTTCCAGTGCGTTCCGTCCGAATCGTTCCAATCCCTTTATCGTGAAGGTCATCTTGAAGATAAGCGCGCCTAAAACAATGTATAAGAGTTCAGAAGGTACAGAGAGCAACAATAAACAAGGCAATGAGAAAATAGAAATTGTAAGCAGCGAATACACCACACCAAGAATCTTCTCTCTCCTCGCATCTCCACGCCCCGTTATTCTGTCAAAGAAATACATCAACCGGCTTATCCACACAATGGGATAAAATTTCTCTCGCTTCTCAGAAGGGTCGCCTACGGTTAGATCTATAAATAGGGCAATGATGAAAATAAGGATATGATCTACGAGCAAGTTTTGTATTCGTAGAGGGTTCAGAAAATCCCAAAACCCTATACATACCAATATATTTTGCATTTTTATCTCTTCTGTGTTAATCTTGTGAAATCTTGTGGTTTCTTTTGAGATTTTCCATTCAGTCCTCCATCCACTTAGCCGGGGGGTATTTCTCTTTTAATAGTGAAAATATTTTCTTGAGTTCTTCCTTTCTTTTTTCGATATTATCAACATTATCTATTCCCCGTGCCTTGAACTCCGCCAGTAGTTCCTTCGCAACTTCCGGGTGATGTATCCAGTAACACTCTGAGCAGCCCCAGACACGTCCACCGTCCTTCATCTTCACCCATTCGCCACCGGCTTGCTCGTCTTCGCAAGGATAAAACGGGCAGAAACACCACGTACAATCCTGACCCGTGAAATGACAGGGATAATAATCACACGTTTCGTCAGGTCCTACAAGCTTCTTATCTTCCAGCACCTTTTTCAGATGCTCATAAGCGAGTGGATGCATCTTTATTCGTGCTCACCGTCTTCTCTTTAATAATATATGCTTATAATCAACACCATGACAGATATTTATACGATTTCTTTTTTGAATTCCATACATTTTCGTCCGCCAGCCAACGGTATTACTCTGATGAAGTTTCCTCGAGGTATTTACCAATAGGATAAGAGAAGCCACAGATGTAACAGTGAAATTTATCTTCTGGCAGTTCCGCCTTGCACAGCGGGCATTCCTTCTTTCCTCTTCCCAGCGACTTTGGAATCTCACCCACAACCTCTTTGTATAACTCGTAGAAGAAGAGATGCTCTTTATTCATGAATTCCAGCCCATATTCTCGTTTTTTCTCCTCGTATTTCGCGTCTGAAATTTTAGAAGCGATAATCCCCCGGAGCTTTGTTGTTCCTGAACCGAACTCTATCGGTTCTTTTGCTCGCCATGCTACCTCACCCAACTCTTCTTCAAATGCTCTTCTTAATAGCCACTTTCCGTATTTCCTGCCATCTATTTCTTTTACTTTTAAGCCAGGATCTATCTCAAGAGCGAAGTCAACAATTTTTTCATCAAGATATGGCTGTTTTATCTCCACGTCAAGAGAAGCTCCCAGCTTGTTAGAGGAGAACCACATAGTCTTTGAGATAGCTTTTATGTATCTGTTCAGCGCATCCGGCGAGAGCTCGTGCATGTATGAATACCCTGCGAAGAGCTCGTCTGCGCCATCCCCGGTCATTACGCTCTTTATTCCGAGTTTATTTGCTTCTTGTAACGCGACGTAGATAGTCAAATCGTTAGGAAGCGCAGGATCAAAACTTCTAACCGCTTTTATCACTTCCGGCAGCTTCTCCAATGCTTCGTCTTCTGTTAGGCAAATCAGATGGTGCTCATACCGAAACTTCTGAGCTACCTTTTCTGCATATTTAAGGTCCGGAGCACGAGTTCCAGTTCCAGTCAGAGCTACGGTGAGCGCCTTCTTGCTTTTAACCGTGTCGTTAGCAAGAACAGCTAAAATGCTCGTATCTAACCCGCCAGAAAGCAGCAATGCTTCCGCATCGCTTTTCTCTACAACATCTCTCAATAGTTCCCTTAACTTACTGCATGCTTCTTCCTCTTTCATAAGTAGTTCATAAGTAACCACAAAATTACACAGATTTTGTTTTTTACTATCCTTTATTTTTGGTACTTCTTTACTACAAAAATAGATGAAGGAGAGTTTTAGGCTAAAGGAGACCTTCGTATGGATAACCGCAGACGAAAAGCGGCATATAGAGATAGCAAAGGAGGAGATAACGCAGCGAAGAAAAGATTTGGAACGGTTCGTGCGATGGCATCCGTATTTTCTCGTTACGCTCGAACGGTACCAGGTAGATGAAGTTGAGGTCTGTGGTGGCGGTACCATAGAAAAGGATGAGATACCAGAGATAGTGAGAAGACTGATAGTGGCGGCGAGCAAATTCGGCATAGGTCCGATGTCCGCAGTTGCTGGCACTTTAGCTGAGTTCGCCGTGGAGGCGATGCGGGATGCCGGAGCGACATACGCAATGGTGGATAATGGCGGTGACATTGCACTGATAAACGATAGAGAGGTGCTGGTTGGCGTCTACGCTGGGGAGAGTACCTTCTCGAACAGGATTGCACTCCGAATAAAACCATCATCCTCTCTACAGGGTATATGCACGTCCTCCGGGACGGTAGGGCATTCTATAAGCTTCGGGACTGCGGATGCTGCAGCGGTGATAAGCGCGAGTGCATCTCTGTCCGATGCCGCAGCTACCGCGCTCTGCAATGCCGTAACTGATGCCCCGTCTATCCCCAAAGCATTCCGTTCAATCAACCATGTGAAAGGCATTGAAGGCGCACTGGTAATCTATAAGGACGTGCTGGCAACGTGTGGAAAAGTGCCTGAAATCGTCAAAACGAAATGAAAAGTTTATACAAAACGCTGCGGATTAATTAATAAAGTAGAGAGAAGGTAACCGGAAAGGAAAGAAAAATACGCACCATGTCTTTCGCAGTCAAGTGGGAAGAGAAAGAATTAAAGCGAGTTTCCGTAGCAGAAGGAGTTAGCGCAGAGAAATTGCAGCGACTGCTCGATGCGGGGAGGGTGGTAATTCCGCGGAATGTAAAGAGAGCTGGGGAGACCGGGAACCATGGGATAGTGCTCAAAGCAATTGGCGAAGGGATGAGCATGAAGGTGAACGTGAACGTGGGGATGTCAAAAGACTATGCTAATCTGGCTGAAGAAGTGAAGAAGGCAAAGATTGCACTGCAATACGGTGCGGATGCGATAATGGATCTCTCTACCGGTGGCGACCTTGATGAAACGCGAAGAACAATTTTGAATGCTGTAAACGTGCCCGTAGGGACGGTACCAATATACCAAGCGGCATTAGAGAAGGCGGACGTAAGAGCCGTAGTGGACATGAGTTCAGACGACATGTTCAATGCAGTCAGGAAGCATGCGAAAGATGGGATAGACTTTGCTACGATTCATGCCGGTGTGAATCTGAATGCACTGGAGCGATTGAAGCGTAGCGGGCGCATCTTAGACGTCGTGAGTCGCGGTGGCGCATTCCTCATTGCCTGGATGATTCACAACGAGCGTGAAAATCCGCTTTACGAGGAATATGATTATCTTCTGGAGATTGCGAATGAGTATGAGCTAACACTCAGCTTAGGCGATGGTATGCGTCCGGGCTGTATTTCCGATGCGTCCGACCGTGCGAAATACATGGAAGTCATTACACTCGGCGAACTCGTGAAGCGTGCCAGAGAAGAAGGCGTTCAGGCACTCGTTGAAGGACCGGGGCACGTGCCACTGGACGAGATAGAAGCAGCGGTAAAGACGATAAAACACGTCACTGATTTTGCACCGCTCTATCTCTTAGGACCACTTGTTACTGACGTCGCACCGGGGTACGACCATTTTGTGAGTGCAATAGGAGGCGCGGTTGCGGGTATGTACGGTGCGGATTTCCTATGCATGGTTTCACCGTCCGAGCATTTGGCGTTGCCCTCGGTGAACGACATAAAGGAAGGCACGATCGTCACGAAGATAGCCGCGCACGCTGCGGACCTCGTAAAAGAGGGGCAACGCTCGAAGGCGAGACGATGGGACGACGAGATGGCGCACGCACGGAAGAATCTCGATTGGAAACGGCAATTTGAACTCGCACTGAATGACGAAGAGGCACAAAGAATAAGAGATGGTAGACCTTCTAAAAGCGATGCCTGCTCCATCTGCGGCGATTTGTGCGCGATTAAATTGGTACGTGAATTTTTGAACAAAAAACAAATTATAGACACAGATTAATATGCGAAGATAAGACGTAACGTGTGGATAAAGATAAAATGGATGACGATGAGAAGCTTTTTGAGGATATAGAAGCGTTGACAAAAGTGTACGCCAACGAAGCTGAGGACAGGAGGGGTAAGAGCAGGAAAGTAAAAATAGTAAAGAAAGTGCCAATGCTTCTTGCTGATGAGTCTGAACCTCTGAACACGATTCTGATCTGCCGTTATCCAGAGGAGCGAATATTGATTGTGAAGGAATTTAGCGATTCTGGAAAGCGCAAAAAATGACTACATGAATTGATTATTAAAGCAGCCCAACACCGCTCTGAGCAAAGGTATGTATTTGCAGAGTGGAAATCACGAAAACATAGCCTCAAGCTCAGCTTTAATAAACGCATCCATCTCCTTACAATGCCCATGCGTAGTGCACGCAACGGTATGCAGTTCTTTCGGCTCGAATGCCTTTTTGTATGTCTGCTCTGCGTTCTCGTATGGAATTATCGTATCGTTCACGGAATGGATCATCACGAACTTCCGCGGTGGGATTTTGCTGAGATACGTCTCAGGGTCAATTGATCTGTAAAATCTAATCATTTTCGGGTCAACCAGCCGTCCAGAAGCAACCGCAGCGTCTATTCCGTAACCGCAGGTGCTGATTGCAATCACGCCTCGTGCCTTTGGATCGAGTGCGCATGCGATAATAGCAAACCGTGCACCGTTGCTCTCACCCGCGAATACGATGCGGTCCTGATCAATCCCCAACTGATCCCGCAAGACCTCGGCAGCAGCGAGTGCGTCATGCACCATCTTGTGCTCGATCGGCTCTTCACCGTTCAGGAACGTCTGCAAATCGCTACGCATATCAATAACGCCTACGTTGCGCTGGTCGAGTGCAATGCTTGCGTAGCCGAGACCGCATAGATACTTCGCAAGCCCCTGCTCTCCTTCTTTGGTCACGGTCGCCCCCGGGAGCAGCACGACACCCGGAACATTTTCCTGCGGCACCGTGGGCATTCGCAGGAGTCCTGCTATCTGCGTGTCCCGACTGGTAAAGCGGACTTCAGACAGAGTGTAATTGTCTGTAGTTTCGAGTGGTGTCAACTGATAATCCGGCGTACATTCCGGATATTCCAACATCCCTTCATCAGTCACACGCCACTCCTGCATAGTGACACAGCCTGAAAGCAATAGCAGCACACCGACAACTGCCGCAATGACACCCCCGATGGCAAGCAATCGTATTACAGTGCGAGAATCCGCCATTTTATTCGCTCCTTTGCCTTCCCATTCTTTTTAGTCGTAGTAAAAGGATTATTCAAAGATACTTATGATGCGTAGTTATACTAACCATATTAACCATAGTAACGAAAAAGGAGGCGATGAAAGATGGGGTCGTTAATGCGTGTTCGGGGAATCTGTAAACGATATGAATTATCAAACATAGATAAAGAGGTAGTAGCGTTAGACAATGTATCGTTCGATATAGAGCGGGGCGAGACGCTGGGGATAATCGGGCGGAGCGGAGCCGGCAAGACAACGTTGCTTCGCATGCTTCGCGGTTACGAGCGGTTTGACGAGGGTTTCATAGAACTGGATGGCGTGAAGGTAACGCCGGACTCATCCTATGAGAAGTTCAGAATGCTTCGTAATAAGACTGCTTTCCACCTTCAGCGCTCTTTCGCACTCTATAATATCTCGGTGATAGACAACGTGATAAAACGACTGCGCGCGAAACAGACGGGTTTGGAAGAGGTGCCGCAGCTTGAGGATGAATACGAGGAGTTAAAAGAAGAGGCGTTTAAAATACTCGATCTCGTTGGACTACGAGACAAATGGAATCATCTTTTCACGATTTTGAGTGGCGGAGACAAACAGAGGGTTTTGCTTGCCCGACAGATTGCGAAAGAACCCACTTTATTACTGCTTGACGAGCCCGGCACGATGTCTGACCCCCTGACGAGGAAATCTCTGCTTGACAGTTTGAAACGGGTGAAAGAGCGGAGTGACGTGAGCATGTTGCTCGTCTCGCACATGCCCGACGTGCATAGAGTTCTCTGCGATCGGCTGCTCATGCTGGATAACGGGAGAATAGTAGCGGGTGGCGATACGGAGAGTATAATTGATAAGTTTTTAGAGCCTCTTGAGCCTGTAAAACCGTTAGCTCCGCTAAAAGATGATAAGCACAACACGATGGTCTGGATTGATAGCGTCTGGAAGAAGTACGATATGGTTACGTCCCACACTCTGATAAGAACGATTGAAATGCAGGACCTTAATATCAAGATACCAAAGGGGGATATAGTGGGGATAGTCGGTCCGTCAGCAATGGGGAAGACGGTGTTAATGCGGCTATTAGGCGGTTTCGAGAGCCCTGATAGGGGGCATATTCTGATTAGAATAGGAACGGTGGATTTTGCTAATATTTCGGAATACGGGCGAAGGTCAATAGAGGCAAGGAGCAAATTGGGCATTATTCATCAAGAGTTCGCACTGCCGCCGCACCAGCTCGTTCAGGATCTTTTTGCTCAGCAGATGGGTTTGAAGAAGTTTGAACTGGTAAAACAGGCGATGGAACGGGCAAAGGAATTTGGTATAAGTGACGTTACGCTTGACGTCCTGTTACGACTCGCGGATATGCCGGAAGAAGAAGCGAGGGGAAGACTCAAGGAGTTAGAGCTCGATCTAAACGTACTGGACGCGTTGTTCCCCCGATTACCTGCGGTCGAGGCATTAAAAGCAGCTAAACCGTACCTTAAAGCAGTTAACCTGCCGGAAGAGATTTTAATGCGGTATATTTCAGAAACGAGCATGGGCGAGGAGATAAGGCTTGCGATTGCCTCGCTTCTGGCGTCGAACTGTGAGATTCTGCTATTAGACGAGCCGTTTGGTGACATTGACCCGATTTCGATGCGTATTATAACGAATTCACTGAAAGATCTGAATCGCGAGTTCGACACTACCATTCTGGTTGTGAGCCATCAGCTTGACGTAATCCGAGAGCTAACGCACGAGGTGGTTTTAATAGACGAGGGGAAAGTAGTGATGCGAGGCGATCCTGATGAGGTCTGTGACGCATTCGTCGAGCAAAGGTTTAAAGAGCTGGAATAACACTCTTTTAAAAAATATGTTTCTTTGGTAAAGCTTTCTTTTCCAAAGAAAGTTTGATTGATGATGCTCCGCTGGTGTAGTTCGGCCAAGCATTTGGGCCTCTCGAGCCCACGACCGGGGTTCAAATCCCCGGCGGAGCATTTATTAAAAACTCATCCAGGGTCTTACTTGCAGATTTATCGTTTTTGCCTTTGTGCTCCTTGCTTTTCGTCTCGTCTATTATGTGCAGTACCGTGTGACCACGCTGAGTAAGTGCATCGGAAATAAACCTGCGGTGGCAAGTAGAGAAGAGAAGCTCGGCACACATGAGTGCCACTCTTTGTGACGCTGCGAGTTCTTCGACGTACCGCAAGCCTTTCTCGAATTCAGCCGTTTTCATATATTTCGTGTAGCCGCCTTTTCGGTAGCCGCAGAGTTCTGTAACGTGATGGTATGCTATGCCGTTCTGCGTCAAATGCGTTTTTAGATTCTCCTGTTTGAAGTGCTTATGCTTGGACGTAGGGAATCGTCTCACGTCCGCTATTACCTCTATCTCGTATATCTCAAGCAGACGCAAGAATTCATCCATGCTCCTGTTACTCGTCCCTACGGTCCAGAGTTTCACTTCCTTCGTACCTCATGAATGTGTAGCCGATTTACAGTTACAGCACAGTGGCTTG
>JAUWPM010000013.1 GCA_030611585.1 Methanosarcinales archaeon
GACACGGATTTACACACAACTTTTTACCTTCGGTAAAAACATTGACTAAAATATTCCTGATGTTTTTCTTTTAGCACAGGTTTTCTTTTTGTAAAAAAGAAAAAGTGTTGTGTCAACAATTTAGGTTTTCTTGTCCCAAAATCTTATTACGGTATTGCATTATTTGTTACTTCTTGTACATGAAAATACCCATACCCGCACCGGTTTATCTCGAAACGTACGAACGCGGTGAGCTTGAGGATCGGATCGAAACGCTCATGGCTATACTTAACGAATGCAACCTGTGCCCACGCGCATGCGGCGTCAATAGAAACCGAGGCGAGACGGGCTATTGCAAATCCGATAACCATCTGACGGTCTCCAGTGTGCAGTCGCATTTTGGCGAAGAAGACGTCTTGGTTGGCACGCACGGCTCTGGAACGATATTCCTTACTAACTGCAACTTGGGCTGCTTATACTGTCAAAACTACGACATCAGCCATTTAGGACACGGGCAAAAGATGACCGGGGAGGAACTCGCACGGAGCATGCTCCGGCTGCAACGAATGGGCTGCCACAACGTCAATTTCGTTACACCCACGCATTTTACACCGCAAATCGTAAAAGCGCTGAAAATAGCAATTGAAAACGGACTTCACATTCCCCTCGTTTACAATTGCGGCGGCTACGAATCGAAGAGCACCATCGCGTTGTTGGACGGCATCGTGGACGTCTACATGCCAGACATAAAATACGGCGATGAAGAAAGTGCGAAGAAATACTCCAATGCGTCTGATTACTTCGCGGTGTGTAAAGATGCGGTGAAGGAGATGCACCGTCAGGTTGGTGATTTAACCGTGGACGAACGGGGAATCGCCGTGCGGGGATTGTTGATACGTCATTTAGTGCTGCCGAACGACTTAGCCGGCTCTGCAAAAGTTTTTGAGTTTATCGCCACGGAAATATCGGAAGAATCATACGTAAATATAATGCTGCAATATAGACCTATGTACAAAGCATACGAGTATGAAGAACTGAACAGGGGGCTAAAAATGAGCGAATACCTGGCAGCGCTCGATAGTGCGAAGAAATGGGGTTTGCACAGAGGGGCTGAGCAGATATGAACCAATTGCTGAGGAATGGGGAATATGCGAGCATGTCCAGTACGGAGTGCAAATCCTCTACCTAATTATCCCTAATTGAAAGCACAAAGCATCAATTATCTCTTCATCGCTTATTACCAGAACGGGTCGAGTTTTTCCTTGTTCAGAACCAATTATGGGATCAAGATTTGCGAGAAATATATGCCATCTATACTCCATCTCACTCCCCTCCTTCTAAATCAGCAGCTTTAAAGTCCTCAGAAATCTCTTTAAGGTCATCCAGAAATAGATCATCCCTCATCGCTTCTTTTAGCTCGCTGATTTTCTGCTTAAAACTATCCGTTTTTTTCCTGATGATCAATCTTTTGATACCCTAACTATTTGCCTGATTGCTTCCATAGTCTTATCTCCCTCGTATTTCTTGCATTTCGCCTAATCCTAATT
The DNA here is from genome assembly GCA_030611585.1 of Methanosarcinales archaeon. Taxonomy (GTDB): domain Archaea; phylum Halobacteriota; class Syntropharchaeia; order Alkanophagales; family Methanospirareceae; genus JACGMN01. Next base: position 1,527 of record JAUWPM010000013.1, read on the forward strand.
ATATTATAGCGCATGCACAATAACGAGAAAACCTAAATTATTAACGCAGATTAACACAGATGATAAAAATCAACTTTGTTCTTCACCCTAAATAAATCCGTGTAAATCAGTGTTAAATCTGCGTCTTAAAGAGAAAGCCGTTATACTTTATGTACAATAAAAAAATAAAGACCAAGTTTTGAAATGACAGAAAAAGAAAAAGCCGAGATAAAGTTTCTGGGAACCGCAGGTGCGAGATTCGTAATGATAACGCAGTTTCGCTCCTCTGCGGGTACCGTTCTGAGCTTAAAAGGCACGAACGTCCTCATAGATCCGGGCCCCGGCACGTTGGTGAAATTCACGTCGAGCAAGCCGAAGCTCAATCCTGCTAGGTTACACGCGATTATTCTCACACACAAGCATTTAGACCATTCTAACGACGTAAACGTAATGATAGAAGCGATGACCGAGGGCGGCTTCAAGAAGCGAGGAGTACTCCTGTGCCCAAACGATGCCTTAACAAACGATGGCAATGCGGTCGTTTTGAACTATTATAAAGGTCTTTTAGATAGGATAGAAACGTTCAAAGAAGGCGGTAGCTATGCGGTTGGTAACATCGAGATACAGACACCGAAACGGCATGTGCACGGCGTCGTCGAAACCTACGGATTTAACGTAAAGGTACGGGGTGAAAATGCAACTACCGTTTCTTTTATCGCGGATACGCTCTATTTCGATGGACTGGAGCAGTATTATGACGGAGACGTGCTCGTGATGAACGTAGCGATGTACAAACGGCGGGAGGGCGTAGACCATCTCTGCGTGAAAGACGCGAAAAAAATTATAGAACTCGGGAGCCCGAAGGTTGCGATACTCACACATTTCGGGATGACCATGCTCAGAAATAAGCCCTGGGAGATCGCAAAGCAGCTCAGTGAAGAGACCGGTATAGAAGTAATAGCAGCACGAGATGGTATGCGATTTGACCTTAGTCCGTTTATTTAACGTCTCGCTATCCAAAGAATCCGGTTACACCTTTAATAAGGAAGAACACGCCAAAAACAATCACGAAGAGCGTTAAGATCAGCATCATTACTTCGTATCGCTTACCAACGAAGAAATTCGTGCCCTTAGCAAACGAGTATGAGATAAAAGAATACCAGCTAAAATCAGAAATGAAATGCCCTATGCTAACTAAAACTATTCCGGTCAGGGCGAGCCATTCAAATCCCTGCAGCAGTAGCGGGTAGCCTATGGTTATCCACCAGGGGATAAAAGAGGGATTGAACGCAGTGAAGAGAACGCCGCCAAGGATCGAACTGTTATGCGCATATTTCGCTCCTCGCAATCTTACTTCGCCACCTATTTCTCCCGGCGGCATTGATCTTGATTTTGCCTCTTTTGCCTCTTTAACACCCAATAACGACATTAAAATGAGCGCAATCCCGCCAATTACGTATATCAAGGATTTGAACTGGAGGAAATAGCCGGTCAATCCAAGCCCCAAAACGAGTGCTGCGATTAGTAATAATTCCACGGAGATGTGACCAAGCACGGTAAGAGGCCCGGATGACGCCCCTTTCTTTAAAGTATCGGATACGACAAAAGCAAGCATGGGTCCGGGTATCAAAGCTCCACTCAGACCCGTCAGAAATCCTATTCCTACCAGGGATGCTCCCAATATAAACGATGAAGATATAAGTTCCATTGATGCCCAAGCTCCTTAAACCTGCGAAAACAATTAGTTATTTATTGTTCTCTTATTATTAAACATAAGATCGTGGAGAAAAGGAGGCGGGGCTCGTAGCTCAGTGGAAGAGTGCCTCCTTCGCGAGGAGGAAGCCACGGGTTCAAATCCCGTCGAGTCCATGCGTAGATGGATGGATAGATAGAGGGATAGGAAAAAGGAACAAAAAGGTGATATGAATGCAAATGATGCCACAAATGGGTTATGATCGGGCAATAACGGTCTTCAGTCCTGATGGAAGGTTGTTTCAGGTAGAATACGCGCGAGAAGCGGTGAAAAGAGGAACTACCGCTATAGGAATAAAAGCACGAGATGGCGTTGCGCTCTTAGTGGACAAGAGGTTGACTTCCCGGTTGTTGGAAGGCAGCTCTGTGGAGAAGATCTTTCAATTAGACGATCACATAGGTGCTGCAACTTCGGGATTGGTCGCGGACGCACGGGTGCTGATAGACCGGGGGCGGCTCGAAGCGCAGATAAACAAGATCGTATACGACGAGCCGATAGATATAGGGACCTTAGCGAAGAAGATATGCGATTTTAAGCAGGCGTACACACAAATTGGTGGACTTAGACCTTTCGGCACTGCGTTATTGATTGCGGGCGTTTATAATGGCGACAATTATCTCTTTGAGACCGATCCAAGCGGTGCATTACTTGAATACAAAGCAACTGCGATCGGTTCCGGAAGGAGCGTGGTAACCGAGCTACTTGAGCAGCAGTATAAAGAGGACCTCGTACTTGAGGACGCCGTAATGCTTGGTTTGGAAGCCTTGTACAAAGTAACGGAAGGGAAGATAGACATAACAACGGTGGATGCGGGTCTTGCGGAGGCGGAAAAGAAGCAGTTCAGGATTTTAAAAGCAGAAGAACTGGAGCCGTATATAAATAAAGTGATAGAGAAGGCGGAAAGCGAAGCCGAGAGCGAGAGTGAAGGATAAATAAATGAAATGGTGAGTTTGGACAAGGCGGTAGTAGCACGGTACAAGCATGGGAAGAAGATTTTTGAGATCCTCGTTGATCCTGAAGGGGCTGACATGATCAGAAGCGGTGCTAAAGCGAATATAGAAGAGGTCTTAGCAGCGGATGAGATCTTTGCCGATGCGTCGAAAGGCAAAAAAGCAACAGAGGGGGATTTGATGAGTGCTTTCTCCACCGCCGATGTAAGTGAAATAGCGGAAAAGATAATAAAAGAAGGCGAGTTGCACCTTACCACGGACCAGAGGCGAAAAAAAACGGAGGAGAAGAGGAGGATGGTAATCGAGCGGATTGCTCGGATCACTATAAATCCTCAGACGCACACACCTCATCCGCCCACGAGAATCGAGATTGCAATGAACGAGGCTAAGGTGCACATTGACCCGTTTAAGAGCGTGGACGAGCTGGTAACCGAGGCAATAAAGGCACTACGACCGATAATTCCGATAAAAATCGAGGAGACCACGATAGCGATAAAAATCCCGGCGATGTATACGGGGCAGGTGTACGAGCTAAAAAGGAATTTTGAGGTGACGAAAGAAGAGTGGCAAAAAGATGGGTCGTTCATAGCGATGGTGAAAGTGCCTGCGGGGATGAGAGACGAACTCTTCTCTTTTTTGAACGGTATAACAAAGGGGGAAGCCCAAACGAAGATCGTGAAGTGAATGAAATGAGGTGAGATAAAATACCATGTATAAAGTTGTAGTTCCTGGGGATCTTGTTTCTGAAGAGGTGGCTCGTGCAGGCGATGGGACGTACGTTGACGACGGTAAGGTTTACGCGATGAAATATGGCATAGTGCACGATAAAGGAGAGATAAAAGTGGTAGCGCTTACGGGGAAGTATATGCCAACGAATGGGGACATCGTGATAGGAAAAATAATTGAGATTTCGTTTCCCTTTTGGATCGTAGATATCGCTTCTCCTTATGAAGCTCGATTACACACGTCAGAATTTTCACGGGGTACTGAGAGGAGGATGGATTTTGGCAGCATGAGCGCCCATCTGGATTTGGGCGATTTGATTGTAGCGAAGGTACTGAATGTGGACGCCCTGATGCGAGTGGATCTGGCATTGATGGACGAATTTAGGATCGGAGATCAGGAGGGGCGATTGGTAGAGATTTCGCATACTAAGGTGCCTCGAGTCATAGGAAGGAGTGGTTCGATGATAAAAATGCTGAAGGAGAAATGCAATTGCTTTATATTCATCGCAAAGAACGGTCGTATATGGATAAAAGGCCGCGAAGAGAATATAAACCTCGCATTGCAGGCAGTGCTGATGATTGATAACGAGGCTCATACGTCCGGATTAACAGACAGAGTGGAGCATTTTTTAGATCAGTCTTGTAAAAAGAAGAGAATGGAGAGTAAATAAGGATGAAAGAAGAAGGTATAGAACTTATAAAAGATGGAAAGAGATTAGATGGACGAGGTTTTGAAGAACTCAGACCCATGAAGATAGAAGTTGGTGTGTTAAAGAGGGCGGATGGGTCATGTTACTTCGAGATAGGGAATAATAAAGCGCTTGCTGCGGTTTACGGACCGAGGGAGATGCATCCGCGGCACTTGCAAAATGCAAAAACGGCTGTGGTTACCTATCGGTACAATATGGCGCCGTTTTCCGTGGACGATCGAAAGCGACCGGGACCGGACAGAAGGAGCGTGGAGATTTCAAAGGTGAGTAGAGACGCCCTTGATCCCGTTATCCTGACGGAGTATTATCCGAAGACGGCGATAGACATCTACGTGGAGTTACTCCAGTCGGATGCGGGGACGAGAACAGCGGGCATCAATGCAGCTTCCGTCGCTCTTGCAGACGCGGGGATACCGATGCGAGACATCGTTTCTTCAGTCGCGGTAGGCAAAATCGATGGGGAAGTGGTGTTGGATTTGAACGCCGCGGAAGACAATCACGGTGAGGCGGATATGCCGATGGCAATGGTTACGAGAACGGGTACAATCACAATGTTGCAAATGGACGGTCGTCTTACTAAAGACGAGTTTGAACGGGGGCTGAAGCTTGCGACGAACGCGTGCCGCGAGATATACGAGCTGCAAAGAACGGCGTTAATAGAGAAGTACAGCGAAAGTGTAGGAGGGGGTGAGGAGTAGAGATGGGCATTGAAGTTATGGAGGATATACGGAAGGATTACGTGTACGATTTGATAGAAAGAGGAAAAAGAGTAGATGGTAGAGGATTTCGTGATTACCGTGAGATAAGCGTGGAGCGGGATATAATAATTAAGGCGGAAGGTTCAGCACTCGTGAGGCTGGGAGATACTTCGGTCTTAGTGGGCGTAAAGCTCAGCATGGGTGAACCTTTCTCGGATACACCCAACAAGGGGGTACTAATGACAAATGCGGAACTCCGGCCGGGAGCCTCGCCCGATTTTGAGACGGGCCCGCCAAATGAGAACAGCGTAGAACTGGCGAGAGTAGTTGATAGAGGAATTCGAGGCTCCGAAACGATTGATTTAGAGAAAATGTGTATAGAAGAAGGCGAGAAAGTCTGGATGACTTTTATTGATATACACGCATTGGACAACGACGGTAACCTGATGGATGCCGCGGCATTGGGAGCTATTGCTTCTCTTTTGAATACCCGCATACCAAACGAGAGATACGGATTAACGGGGGAAGATACCCTGTCAATACGGGATACGCCGGTGGCGGTAACAATGGTAAAAATCGGCGAGAATATCTTGGTGGACCCGAACTTGCACGAGGAGAACGCAGCCACCAGCAGGTTAACGGTGATTTCTAATGCCGATGGCACGGTATCAGGAATGCAGAAGAGCGGGAAAGAGGGTTTAAAAGAAGAAGAGATAGTTGAAATGGTGGGGATAGGAATAGAAAAGGCAGGCGAAATACGCGAAAAGTATTTGGGTGATAAATAGGCGTAGAATACAAAAGCATCCGGCACGGCACGAGCGGGGACTATGAAAACTTAGCTTAGCTTACCATTCTTATAGGAAAAGCCCCGTTCGTGTATGTCCGTGTAGTCACCAGGTCGCTTTTTATTTCTGCGATCTCACTCTAAAATGAGAGGGGAATTTTGCGAAAGTTTATTTTATCTGAAGTTATAAAGTAAATTATAATGGTAGAGAGCGATCATCATGTTGGAGACAGATAATCCATTGGTAAGGGAATATTTCGGGAAGATCGTTGGAGAAGACGGGCTGAAGATCATAGAGAATATACCAGAGGGCGAGATAACCGATGAGACGATTGCAACGCTCAGCGACACCAAACTCACTGCGGTAAGAAAGGTTCTGTACGTGTTGTATAAGGGCAGGATAGCGGAATATCGGACTGAACGTGATGATAATACCGGCTGGATTACCTATTGGTGGAGCTTTAACCATGACAACATCAAGAAAATGATGAGTGCGGAAGCGGATACCGTGTTAGGTAGATTACGAGAGGAGCTCAAATACGAACGAAACGGGGAGTTTTACCGGTGCCACTGTCAGCGTGTTTTATTCGAAGAAGCAGCGGAGAAGGACTTCTGGTGCGAGGAATGCGAATCGCATTTTGAATATTTTGATAGTGGTACTTTGGTAAAAGAGTTAGAGAAGCAGATAAAAGAGTTAGAGAAGTGGAAGAAGAAACTAAGAAGGAGATAAGCCGCGAGTGCATCGGGTTACTGCGAGCGGTTGGCTGTGACGAAGGGGTTATCAAACATTGTATTGCGGTTGCCGAACTTGCGTTGGAGATCACTCATCATCAACATTATGGTACGGTGGACGAAGAGTTGATTTTTAGAGGCGCGTTGCTGCATGACATAGGCAGAGCGCAGTCGCATGGCATTGACCATGGGTTCGTGGGTGGAGAGATAGCGCGTGAGTTAGGGCTGGAAGAGAGCATAGTGAGAATAATTCAAAGGCACGTCGGTGCGGGCATAACCGCCGAAGAAGCGAAGGAAACGGGATTACCGTCCGTGGATTTCATGCCGGAGACGATGGAAGAGAAGATCGTAGCGCATGCGGATAATCTGATTGATGGAGGGCGAAGAACGAGCATAGAAAATGCAATATCGGATTTAAAGGCTAAATTAGGCGATTCTCATCCTTCCATAAAGCGGACGATAGCGCTGCATAAGGAAGTTATGGGTGAAGCGTAGAAGTAGCACACTATCTATCGCTTCAATACGAGTTCCCTTAATTTATCCTTCAATTCTAACTTCGTTATCACGACGTTTGAGGGATGTATGGGTCGTGGCACTTCAGACAAATCTGACCGTGCAACAACAACGCCTTCCAGCGTTATCTTCTCTTTCTTCAGGTCTACGGACCTTACTTTACCCGCTTTACCTTTGTCATCGCCCCGCATTACCCTTACCGTATCCCCTTTTCGCACCGGGAAATTGCGCTTCCCGTATTTACCCTGCAAATCTTCGGATAGCAGTGCAGTCATAAACTTATGCCGTATATGCAACGGTGCGTTATATTTCGCTTTCCTCTGTTTCCTCGGTTGTTTAGATTTCATTCCCATCACCTCAAACTCTTATTTCAAACCATTCCGACCTTCTCTTTAACTTCGCTGCGGGTCATTTTTATCCCCGTAACTTCCGCTTTAATAAGCCCTTCTACCTCTTCCTCAATTCCCTTTTTAATAACTGCTCTTGTCTTCTCTCCTTCTTCACTCACCACTATTCTCGTCTTCTCGCTCTCCCCTCGTATCGTATTTATCGTTTCGTCTTGCTTCTCCAGCATCTGGTCTTGCTTCCCTATCATCACGTCTTGCTTCTCAATCATCGTGTCTTGCTTCTCAATCATCACGTCTTGCTTCCCCAGCATCGAGTCCTGCTTTTTTAGCATCCCCACACCTGCCTGCGCCAACTTCGCCATCTGCGCGACCATAAAAGACTGCCGGAAGGATTCGATACTCCTCACCTCTTCGATATAATCCTCTACCTCCACGGCAAGAACCGAAGCGTCAGGGGGGTAATTTGAGCGTGCAAACTCCACAAATCCGTTAATCTTCTCTTCCGGTCCACGGACCTGGACGACCAAATGTTGTTCAGCATCTACAACAATATTTCTCGCATCGAAATTCTCGATGAACAGGCTTTCTGCCTCGGTCAGCAGGAATAGTCTGTAACCTACATCGTGAACCTGCCCCTTTATTACTATCTTCTTCGCTTTCATTTTCTTTCGTATATTTTAAAAGTTATATCTCTATCTACATCGCTCGCTCGTCTTTGACGGCAAAGGCACTTCAATCATTAAACTTTTCAAGTATAAAAAGATTGGAGAGTTGTTATATGGATACGCTCGATTATGATGTCATCGTGGTTGGTGGCGGTCCCGCGGGCTGCATGGCTGCGAAATATGCGGCAAAGGCAGGAGCTTCTACGCTGATTATAGAGGAGGATGCGGCAATAGGTGTGCCCGTCCAGTGTGCGGGACTTATAAGCAAAAGAGCACTTGAGGAGAGTGAATTGCGAGACCGCAGCTCCTTCATAAACGGCGAAATAAAAGGGGCTGTCGTTCATTCGCCTTCATACGAATTAACGCTTGAATCGCCAGATCAAAGGGCGTTTGCCATAAGGCGGGACGTCTTTGACCGGGAATTGGCGAACGAGGCGCAGAAAGCAGGTGCGGACATCATTTTGAAGAGCAAAGTTAGAACAGTGCGGCAAAGAGAAGAAGGGACAAAGCTGGCGATAACGGCTGCCACTGCGAATGGAACGCAGGAAATAAAGGCAAAGGTCGTTATTGGAGCTGATGGTGTGAAAAGCACCGTGGCTCAATCAGCCGGATTGACAACAGTTGCAAAGAGTAAGAGTACCCTGACCTGCGTGCAGATAGAGGGCGAATACGAAACGGGGGAAGATGCTTTTGCGGAGATTTTCGTGGGTAAAACCATTGCACCGGGCTTCTTCGCGTGGACTATTCCGCTTGGCGCTGATAACCGTGCTCGAATTGGTCTCGGCATAGACAGAAGGGTTTCGCCACAATCCAACCCGTTGCTCTTTTTAAAAAGGAATTTGGCGGAGCATCCGGTTATAGCGAAGAAATACAAAGGCACCGTATTCAATCGTACTGCTGGTAGAATCCCTATTCCGTTAAATGCCTGTCTGCGAGGGCGAAAGTACAAGACCGTAAAAATAGATAATGAGACCGGGATACTGTTGGTCGGAGATGCAGCAGCTCAAATCAAGCCAATCACCGGCGGCGGGGTGTATTACGGGATGAGATGTGGAAAAATAGCGGGAGAGATTGCGGCACAGGCGTGCTTGACGGGGGATATGAAGGTGCTGAAGGATTATGAAATACGATGGCGGAATGAAATAGGAAAAGAAATAGCGTTTGGACTGAAGGTTCACCGGTTACGGTGTGTGATGAGCGACGAGGACTTCGATACGATTGTTCATACGCTGTCGCAAAGCGAGATATTGCAACGCATAAAAAAGAAAGGGGATATGGACTATCCCTCCATCGTATTTCATGGGCTTTTTACGAACCCCCGACTCATCAAGGTAATGGCGAGAAACAGTCTAAGATATTTATATACGAAGTGAACATAAGATTAGTAAGCAAAGGCACATAGATAGCGGGCTTTTGTAGAAATAACATGGCAAGGATGTATGCGAGGAGAAGAGGGAGATCAGGTTCAAAGAGGCCTTTTAGCTCGAAGCTCAGGGGGAAACCGCCCGAATGGGTGGAGATGACCACAGAAGAAGTGGAGACCAAAGTAGTTGACCTGCACAATCAGGGGCTGGCGACAAGTGCAATAGGGATACTTATGAGGGACAACTACGGCGTGCCCAGCATTGCACTGGTCACGGGGAAGAAGATAACGAGGATTTTAAAAGAGCGGGACAGCGCGAGTAAGCTACCGGAAGACCTCCAGAATTTGATGCGAAAAGCGCTGAGACTGAGAAAGCATCTGGGAGTGAATACGCGGGACATTCACAATAAAAGAGCGTTACAATTAGAGGAATCAAAGATACGAAGGCTTGTGAAGTATTACAGAAGGGAGAAGGTCTTACCGGCGGATTGGAAATACAAACCTGAAACTGCCGAAGTGGTTATGAGGGGATAAGCAGAGGGAACGAGGATGCGATTAACGATGAGAAGTCTTCAAGAGCTTTTGTTTGGAGGGACATTAGTTGCCGTAGGTCTGGTAGGGATATGGTATTTCCTTAGTAAAGTATTAGCGGTTCTGTTAGGAGTTATTCCTCTCGTTGTGTTGTTCCTTGGTGCATTGTTTGTGATGATTGGCGTGAGTAGCATGAGAATGAAGAGCGTTGAGATAGATAGAAGAGAGTGAAAATAAATAAATGAACGAGGGGAGAGAGTGATTAATTAACCGTGGGCGCGATTAAACCGACGTATATAAAGAGTTTGGGAAAGCAATTGCTGAAGGAAGTGCCGGACGTCACCGATGACTTTGACGTTAACAAGAAGATCGTGGCAGAGTACACGAATGTAGAGAGTAAGGGCGTGAGGAATAGAATAGCGGGATACATAACGCATAAAAAGGTGAAGGAGAATAAGGAGAAGGAGAGTAAGGAATGAGATGTTCGCGATAGAGGGTGTTTACCCTGCGCTAATAACACCTTTTACGAAGAGTGACGAAGTAGATGAAGAAGGTTTGAGACGGCTCGTGGAGTTTATGATAGAGGGTGGTGTAACGGGGATCGTACCGTGTGGCACGACCGGTGAATCCGCGACACTTTCGCATGACGAGCATACGAAAGTGATTGACGTGGTGGTGGACTGCTCAACGGTGCCCGTGATCGCGGGTACGGGCTCGAACAACACGCAGGAAGCGATAGAATTCACGAAGTATGCGGAGGATGCCGGCGCTGCCGGAAGTCTTTTGATAACGCCGTATTACAACAAACCGAACTTAAAGGGTTTGAAGGAGCATTTCGCGCGGATTGGCGATGCCGTGGACATACCATTGATTTTGTATAACATACCGTCGCGAACGGGCCAGAATATAAGTGCCGCAACCCAGATAGAACTTGCAGCCGAAGTGGAAAATCTAAAAGGCGTGAAAGAGGCTTCAGGCGATTTGAAACAGGTAGGCACGATTATTCAGATGGCAAAGGAGCAGGATTTGGACTTCACGGTGGTTGCAGGCGATGATTTCCTCACACTGCCCATAATGAGCTTGGGCGGTAAAGGTGTGATTTCGGTTGTTGCGAATATCGCGCCGAAGGAAACGAGTGAGATGGTGGGTGCGATGGTAAAAGGTGATATGGAGAAGGCGAGGGAGATTAATATTAAGCTGTATCCGTTGTTTGAGGCGATGTTCCTGGAGACGAACCCGATACCGGTGAAGAAAGCCGCGGAGCTGATGGGATTGGTGGCGGCAGGGGATGTTAGGCTGCCGCTGGGTGCGTTGAGTGAAGGGAATGAAGGGAAGTTGAGGAAGGTGCTGGAAGGGTTTGGGATGGTGTAGGTGGGAATAAAAGTTCAAAAACTACGGAAATACATACTCAAGTAATATTAAAGATCTGGCTAAAATAAAAAGCCCAAACGTTAGATTTAATAATGAATAATTCGTATATTGGAAACGAGGTTGAATGGGATGAAAGTTAACAGTCTGCTAAAGGGAAGTATATACGGAGTTGAGTTCTGATATACTGGAGTTATATGAAATCGCCCCAGCATATTTATCCAGGCACATTTACATTGTAGAGGAGGATAAAGATGATAGCATGGATTAATTTTATTGTAATGATCGGTTCGGCTTTACTTTTCTTGTACTTCTATGTAAAAAGCGTAGGCCCTGCTGCTTTGGAAAAAAAGGTTGGTAAAATCGCTTACTCTAAGTGCACGCGATACAGGATGATAGCTTCGGTCTTTGAGATAGTCGCCTGTGTCAACTACGTAGTCTACTTTTTCTACCCTCTACCCGTTCCTCTCCCTCAGAACTTCGCTTGGAACTGGTGGACTTCCGCTTTGATAGCAACTTTAATTGCAATCCCGGGAGGATACTTGTTTGGAAAAGGTATGAAAGATGCAGGTGAAGAGACCATGATAGTGAAGAAGAAGCACAACCTCTATGGGGGCATTTACAAGAAAATTAGACACCCACAAGCAGCTGGTGAGGTAACACTCTGGTGGGTAATTGCCTTCTTCTTGAATTCTCCTTTTCTCGCTTTATTCTCGTTCATCTGGATACCGATCTTCTATTTATTCTGCCGGGCAGAGGAAAAAGATCTCGTTATTCGCTATGGGAAAGAATACCTCGAGTATAAGTGGAATACAGGTTTTATTATCCCTAAAAGGAATGAGTCAAAGTAAAGAAAATGGGACGACTTCATATAACAGCGGATAAAAGGCTACGGTGCTTTGCACCTTCGCCCAAATCTACTATCGCAAACTTCTTTTATCCGCAAAACCGTTAAAATCGAATTACGTACAACAAGGAGGTAAAGCTTTACGATAACGAAACCGATAGAAATAAAGGGAGTAGTGTAAGTTACGATGCCAACGATTATGGTAGACGGGCCGCCGATAGATATTGAACGAAAGAGGCAGTTAGTGAAGAAGCTCACGGACGTTGCAGTTGAGGTGTACGGAATCCCGCACATCGTCGTGCTCATACGTGAGAATCCACCCGAGAATGTCGGTGTGGACGGGCAGTTGATAGCAGATCGTAAAAAGTCCGGCTGAACACGCCAATCCAATTGTCCAGTCCAGTATAGGGTCTTCGAGCTGCGCAAAACCGTAATTATCGCAGCACGTTAGAAGCTATTTATGCGATACCGTGTAATAACCGAACAGAGCAAGCAAGTAGAGTGAGTAGAATCATGCCACCAAAAAACGAGTTGAGGAATAAGGAGATCGAATGCCCGAAATGCTGGGTTACAATGAGACAGGAGGAAGTCGAAGTCTTTGGTCCGAACGTCGTTATAGATACCTGCCCTAAGTGTGGCGGGATCTGGTTAGACCACAGTGAATTGAAGAAGCTGTTAAAAGATAGAAAGCTATCGGATTATCTGACGAAGCATATTGGCACTCAGAGCAAGAGCAAACTGGTATGTCCCAGATGCGGGTGGTTGATGGACATCGAGACTGCGGAAGACGTAGAAGTAGACGTCTGCTTGAAGTGCGGCGGTGTCTGGCTTGATTACGGTGAGTTAGAGAAATTGCGTGAGATCTCGAAGTCAGGTTTTAAGGGCGACGAACTCGCGAAGGCGGAAGAGAGATGGGAAGAGCTGGTGCAAAAAGAGCGTGAATCAGTGCTGCTGGGGCTGTTCAATCGGTTATCGCGAAGGTGAGTCATTGTTCTAATTCTCTTTAAGACGCAGATTAACACACAACTTTTTTACCTTCGGTAAAAACCTTGACTGAAATATTCCTGATGTTTTTCTTTTAGCACAGGTTTTCTTTTTGACATTGCCGAAGGCAATGGAACGGCTTCGCCGTTCAAAAAAAAGAAAAAGTGTTGTGTTAATCTGCGTTAATCTGTGTCAACAATTTAGTTTGTTCTATAAATCCTCGTCCTGCAACCGCTCTGCGATCTCGTTAATAACTTCCTTTAAATTCGCCTCGTTATCGTAATCTTCTAATAATGCTCCCTTGACTTTCTTCTGCTCTTTAACCATCGAAATGAGGTTCTTCACTGCTCTTTCTATATCGTCCACAATGCTCACCGTTGCGTGCTTAGACGTTCTTGATAATGGATTCAAATCAATGGTTACCACCTTCTTGCCCATTGCGATGAGTGCTTTGCAACGATCTCCATCTTCTAACGGTGCAAGAACCACGTCCGCAGTGTAAATCCCTTCGTAGTCCACCCTTGCACGTGCATGCTCTATTCCAGGTATTCTCGCATCTGCTTTAGCACCCAGCACGTTCGTAGCGCCGTGCCGCTCTAAATGCTCCTTTATCTTTCGCACACGCGCTTCCGTCCAGTAGAAGATGTTCACCTCTAACGGCGCGTTTAGCAGCTCGCTCAGCTCGATCACCTTTTCGGGGACTAACGCGGCGACGTTGCCATTCACTGAAATCACGGGTTTCCGTGCGGTGAGCAATAACGCCGCGGCGGCTTCCGTAGCTCTCATCGCTGCCGGTAACGTCCGCTCGCCGATTAAATAATCAAACGCTTCACCACGGCCGTGCGCGATCAAGCCTTGCTTGCTGGTTATCCCAGCTTCTATGCCTGCAACGATCTTCTCACGTTTCATTAAAGACTTGTAGCGAGGATGCGTTTTTGGAATTCGGAACATTGAACTATCCTTTTCATTTATTTAATTAAAACCCCAGACCTGTACTTTTGCCGTAGGCTGGACAACACTCTATTTACCAAGCCTTTTGAGAACTCTGCTCTTCTGTTCCCGTACAAATTCATCTTTCGGGTCTATTCCCCGCCAGAGCCTTGTCGTATAGCACCTGATGGCCTCATCATATCTGCCAAGCATATAAAAGCCCCATCCTCCACCACCCCAGAATAAATTCGGGGGCATCCCTGTTGTTGTTTGGCTTCTCTTACTTTTATCCCTTCTTTCTGCTCAACACAACATATCCCGCAAGCACGAGCAATCCAATCGAAAACAGTAATATCGTTGGCAGTTCTGGAACCGCGGTGCACACGGGCTTATTCAGTAATCCTCCTCACATTTAACCTATCAAAATCATGGTCAAAAGAATACACGTCATTTAACCCATTCTCCTTCATAATTATGTATGCTATGGCATCACTCAACCCAACTTTTGTATCTTTTGCTACCTCCAAAGCTACAATCTATTTTCTCAACATTGTGTACCTTTACGTTCCTTGCTGTAAGAAGGAACGTTTCAACCGATAAAGCATCATCTATCGGCATGTAATGTTCCAACAAATTTGCTATTTCAGCAAGATGAACAGTAGAAATTGCCATTTCCTCACCCTCATTTATCCTCTTTACGATTTTCTTAGCCGCTTCTTTGATCCGGATTTCGTGCTCCTTCAGTTTTCTCTTCGGCTTTATGAAAGCGTGAACAAATACGCTTGCATCAACGAATCTCATATAACTCCCTTCTTACCGATTTCCACTCTGATAAATCTGACTTTATATCCGCCTCAACCGAATCGAAATACTTTGTCAGGTCAACCTTCTCATAAGGCATGATTTCTATTACCGCACCTTTGAGACGTATAACAACCTCCCTACTTTTTAGGTATCTCCGGCGCCATTCTTTTGGTAATGCCAATTTCCCCTGTATATCCACTTCGTTTTTTATTTCTATTTGTTCTTGCATGGTATTATTATTTATTTCTTCGTTCAATATAAACATCCCGCAAGCACGAGCAATCCAATCGAGAACAGTATTATCGTTGGAAGGTCTGGAATAGGCTGCTCAGGATCTCCGTTTTGCTCACCTTTCACGGTATAAAATGTAGAAGACTCATTCTGGTTGTTGTAGCAGGTCGTAATCCAATCCCCGCTCCTTGCCGTATCCGAGATACGAACTTCATCGATAGAACCATTAAACCAATACTGATTTGGAGGATTGTCTACATGGTAGCGACCTATATTTAAGTTAGCACTTGTAATTCCTATTGAGCTGGGCCATCAGCATCTGATGTAAAAGAGCCGTCAATATAGAACTTTATAGATGAACCATCCCAAGCAATAGCAATATGATGCCATGAACCTGCTGATATGCCACCCGTTGATGATTTAACATAATCATTTGAACCGTCAAAATTATCTGCTCCGTTTATTTTACCTATTGCATCAATATTAACCCCTTTTTCTGCCTCCCCATCCTTGTCATTTGAGGTAGAATCAAGATGGTCGTTATAATCTCCATCTGTCTTCGATGTCTCGTGCAAATGTTGAACCATCTTGTAATTGGAATCCCAGACACCGATTGGATTCTGCTGATTCCCGCATTCGGAATTATTGTAGTACATATAAATCGTAGTATTGGTGGTAGAAGACCGAAAAGGAATCTTTACCCACGCTACCAGTTTTCCATTTGCTTTGTCGAACTTTTCTATCTCGTGGTCCAACCGGCATAGTGATGAATTGGTAAAAATGATGTCATCACCGTCATCGTGAGCCTTGTCTTCCAAATCTGTATCTATTATCGAGATCAGAACAGGGAACTCATTTAAATCTGCGTTTATCTTGGCATGGTCTATCTCTATTGGTTTTCGGTAATGCCATATATCCGCGCTCGTCACAGGCACTATTGAAAGAAGAATTAATCCCGCAAATAGAAGGGCTAAGAACATCTTTGTGTTACGACCCTTTTTTCCAAATTCTTTCTTTGTGTTCCATTTTTTCATTGCATATAAAGTATAACTGCCATAATTCTCTTTAAGACCCAGATTAACACTGATTTACGCGGATTTATTTAGGGTGAAGAACAAAGTTGATTTTTATCATCTGTGTTAATCTGTGTCAACAATTTAGGGTTTCTTGTACCTTTCATAATTTCGGGGAAAAGACCAAGTGATCGGTCAGCAATGAGACCGTATGGTTCAAACTCGAAAATTCCCTACAACCTTTAAAATCGAAAAAGAAGGAAATTGTCTTGGTGAAGTTTCAAAAAGGAGCAAAGAGAAAAGAAATCAATTATTACCCCCTATAACCAACTCTTCCCATCCACAGCCCCCTGTCCACCCGGCTTTTTCATACCCTTTTTATGCTAATTTCACGCTTCTTCGGCGTTATCTGCTGCAGAATCTCTTTAAATTGCGCATCAGTGATCATACTCTTCAGTCTTCCCGTCTGCGCCAATGCGACGAGCTGATTCTCCAACTGCTCAGCCAATTCCGGCTTTGCCATGCGAATGGTACCTAACCGCTCTCTTGCATCCGGTGTGAGAATCTGGCGTATAATATTCTTCTTCGCCTCTTCTATCTCCGCCCTCTTCTGCTCGTCCGCTACGGTACCTGCCTGCTCCTGTTGCAACTGTTCGTACTTCCGCCTTCTTATCGCCTCTAACTCTTCATCGCCAGCCATTTTTAATGTCTACCTCTCCTTATCCCCTCTTTTATTCCTCTTTCAGTTCAGCGTGCGCAAGCTTCAACTCATGCGCCGTATTATCAAGGAACTTCTGCCCTTCGGGCGAGATCTTCCGCCCTCGTTTCGTCTTCGCTACGTACCCTGCTCGTTCTAACTGCGAAAGCACCTCGCGTATTATCTTACCCGAAGCCTCTCGGAACCGTTCTTTCTTTGCACCCCTATTCACTCTTCCACCGTAATAGGTGCGCAACCTTGCTACCCCCACCGGTCCGTGTAGATAGATCTGCCGAAGCGCTGATGCGCATCGCACCCACCACCAATCCACATCTTGCGGAGGCAAATCGGTATTCGCCCCTTTTTTAACATCTACGGCCCACTTTGGCAGTGAAATCGCTTTGTTCTTTTTCAGCTTCTCCCCGACCTTCTTTACCAGTTTATCCGGTGGCACATCGTATACCGTCGTCATTTTGTTTATCTATTTATATGCCTCAACACATAAAAGCTTATAAATGTAATGAAAGCACGGGATGCTTGGTTAGTTCGAGAGGCGAGAGCGCATAAATGGTAAATCTAAAAATTGGCTTGGAATGTCATGCACAGCTTCTTACAAAGTCAAAGTTATTCTGCCCCTGCTCTACGGACTATCACAATGCCGAGCCGAATACGCACGTGTGTGCAACGTGCTTGGGCTTGCCGGGTGCGTTGCCCGTGGTCAATAGGCGTGCACTACGATACGGCATAAAAATAGCGCTTGCACTGGGCTGCACCGTTCAGCAGGAAACGATATTCTACCGTAAGAATTATTATTATCCTGACCTCCCGCGGGGTTACCAGATTACGCAGTATGATTTCCCCATTGCGTTCGACGGCTTGGTGCGAATAGAAAGCGAAGACGGCGGCGATGGCGGGGGTAAAGAGCGGGAGATACGAATAACGCGGGTGCACATGGAGGAAGACCCGGGCAGGCTGGTGTACAGGGGAACGATAGACACGGCAACCTATGCGCTGGTTGATTACAACCGGTCGGGGATACCGTTAGCGGAGATTGTGACCGAGCCGGACCTCAGATCGCCGAAGGAGGCGCGGACATTCTTGAACAAGTTGAGGAGCATACTAGAGTACTTAGACGTGTTTGACGGCGATTTGGAAGGTGCGATGCGTGTGGACGCGAACATCTCGATAGAAGGCGGCGAACGTGCGGAAGTGAAGAACATATCCTCGTTTAAAGGCGTGGAGAAGGCGTTGTATTTCGAGATAACGCGGCAGAAGAACATGCTGCGGCGTGGGCTGACCGTAAAGCAGGAGACGAGGCATTACGATGAAGTGCGTGGCATCACGCTTTCCATGCGAACGAAAGAGTTCGAGCACGACTACCGCTACTTCCCGGAGCCCGATCTCGTGCCGATTCGCATTGCGCCCTACGTAGAAGAGGTACGGCAGGAGATACCGGAGCTTCCGGACGAGAAGAAGCTGCGATTCATTGAGCAGTATTCAATAACAAAGGAGCATGCAAATTCACTCACGTTCGATCTCCATACCGCGGACTTCTACGAAGCAGTAGCGTCTAAGAGCGATCCGAAGTTGAGTGCGACGTGGATTGCGGACGTACTGAAAGGGGAGTTGAATTACCGCGCGCTTTCGATGCGAGAGGCGTCAACGATGATTTCGCCCGATGAGTTCGTCGCGATTTTACGGTATTTGAAACAGGGCGTGATTACCGAACGAGGAGCGACTGAAATCATAAGGGAGATGCTTGACCACGGCGGTACGCCAAAAGAGATAATAGGGAAGAAAGGATTGGGGAGTATCGGTTCAGACGCGATCGAAACGGCGATTGAGGCGGTGATAAAGGAGAATGAAAGCGCCGTTCAGGATTACCAGATGGGTAAGAAGGAAGCATTGAATTTCTTAGTCGGACAGGTGATGAAACACACCAGGGGAAGAGCAGAGCCAAAAGTAGTTCGTGCGATGCTCGATGAAAGAATGAGGAAATAGGGGCTATTTTTCCCTGTACGTTGCTCGAAACCCTTCCTTATCCGCATACCGCTCCATTAATTCAAACGGTGCAACCTTGCGCCTGAGTTCTGCCTCTTGTGGCCATGGCGATTCCGGATTGATATAGTCTATGGTTCGCTCTGATCATCCATGAAACCCCTAAAGAGGGTCTGACCATCATCCCATAAGATAAGCGCCGCTTGGTTAGGACTGGCTGATGTAGTGTACCCTGCTAATGCCGTTGCCCCGGATAGCTGTTGTACATATTACCCGTAGATCCCATAGCGCTCCCCCCCCCAGCTAAATGTCCCTTGGAGCTATAATCCCTAAAGTTCCCCCATCAATCGTGAGCTTCTCAAGGTGGAGCAAGGCTCCATCAAAGGTCACTATCCGTTCTATACGATTAAACAGAAAGTTTGCCAGTATCAAACTGTCTCTACCACCCAAAGGATATTCCAATCCAATAGACAGCCCAAGTTTTGTGATCTCCCTCGTCTGATTCAAGAAAAGCGTTGTATTGAGATTAATATAGAGATTTAGCGTATCTACTGCCTCTTTTTTATCCCACTTCTGGGCGTAAACAAGTGTATGATACGCTTCGTGAATAACAGTTGGGTTTGTAGCAGTATTAGGGATGGATTCCAGCCTTTTTGCTTCTGGATGATCAGGATGTTGCTTGTCTAAGAAAGCCACCAAAACGTTTGTATCTACCCCCAGATACTTTTTATCTCTTCTATTGTCGCCCATTTTGGTTCTCCCGTGCGTTTAGGGCTCAAGCCACATAGATCTTTTAAGCTTACCTTTTTCTCTACCACAGGTTTTAGTAGAACTTCATTATCTTTCTCTTCAAAGTGGATAACCGTCCCCTCTTTGATCTCCCATTTCTTCCTAACCTGCTCTGGGATCTTTATTCTACCTTCCGTATCTACAATTGTATTCCCCATATATATGAGTAAGTAAAGCCACTTATATAAGTTTTTCTGGCGGTGAGAAATCAATAGATTTTTAGACAGTGCCAATGACCATACCCGAAAGATAAATTGCTAAAATCCCTCTTTCCGCTTCAACCCTTCCTCATCCGCATACCGCTCTACCAACGGTCTTATCTCTTCGCTATACCACCCTTTCTTAATGAACCGCGGATAGATCGGCAACCTCTCCATTAATTCAAACGGTGCAACCTTGCGCCTGAGTTCCGCCTCACGTGGCCACGGTGATTCCGGATTGATGTAGTCTATGGTTCGCTCTGATATGCCGCCGAGGTCCGATGCGCCCAGTTCGATCAATTCTTTCGGTGACGTCAAATTCGGCGGAACCTGTATCGCTATTTCATCGGGCAGTATCTCTTTCGCCACACGGACAACTTCCTTCAGTTCCTCGAACCGCGGTGGTTTTCTGTTCCACATCGCCGTTGACGGCTTAGGTAAGAACGGCTGGATGATAACTTCCTGGATATGCTCGTAACGCTCGTGTACTGATTTTATAGCTTCTAAAGAGCGGATGCGATCTTCCTTATCCTCGCCTATGCCCACTAATATGCCCGTTGTAAATGGTATCTTGAGTTCTCCCGCCTCTGCTATCATCTTCAATCGCACCGTTGGGTTTTTGCCCGGCGAGTTCCTATGCGCCTCAAGTTCCGCAGCAGTGGTTTCGAGCATCAAACCCATTGAGGCATTCACGTCTCGTAACTCCTTAAGTTCTTCCTTGTTCAGCACGCCCAAATTGCAGTGCGGCAGTAGCCCGTGCTGTATCGCAAGCGTACAGAGCTCCTTCGTATACGCAACGAGCGAAGTAAATCCTGCTTCAATAATGCGGTCGTTGAAGAATGGAGATAAGTATGCACATTCTGGATTCTCACCCGCGGTAAAAAGGGCTTCGATCGCCGCGCCTTTGTGACGTGCAACATTCAAAAAATCTCGCACGCTGGTAACGTACGCCTCTTCGCGGCTGCGAGCCCTAAAGCCGCAGTAGTCGCAGGCATTTCTGCATACGTTCGTCACCGGTATGAAAATATTCCTGGAGAAGGTTACGTATTTGCGGTTCATTTCGTTTCGTGCACCTGGTTAAAGTATACTAATAAAAATCAACTTTGTTCTTCGCCCCAAATAAATCCGTGTAAATCAGTGTTAATCTGCGTCTTAAAGAGAAGGCAGTTATACTTTATATACTAAGAACAAAACCACAAAATAAACTAAAGGTGGTTGGTGAAGAGATGAAAATAATACCGGGGATTTCTACACAGGTTCTGGCTTCGCGGATCGCAACGGAACTTGGCGGTACGGTCTCATTATGCGAGTTCAAGAAGTTCCCCGATGGCGAGCTGTACACGCGAGTGATTGAGGACATAAAAGACGAAGAAGTAACCATCGTGCAGAGCCTTATGGCGGATTCCGGGTTGATCAACTTGCTGCAACTGATTGATGCCGTAGAAGAAGCGCACAATACGACCGTAGTCATCCCTTATTTGGGGTATGCGCGGCAGGATAAGCGGTTTAAACCTGGTGATGCGATAAGTTCACGGGCGATTGCACGCGGCATCAGCTTTGCGGGCATCGTGGATAGAATTTACGTGGTGAACGTGCATAATAGCGCGGTATTGGAGTATTTTGACGTTGAAGCAAAGGAGCTGGATGCCGCCCCGCTAATTGGCGATTACATCGCGCGAAAGGAAATTGCAGAGCCGGTGATCATCGGGCCGGACGAAGGTGCGAGAGAGTTAGCGAAGGCTGTTGCTGCGCCTCACAGCTTCGATTACGACGTGCTGGAGAAGAAACGGATCAGCGGCGATGAAGTGCAGATAAAGCCAAAAGAGGTGAGCGTGGAAGGCAAGAACGTAGTCATCGTGGACGACATCATTTCCACGGGCGGCACGATCGCAGAAGCGGCTTCTATGCTCAAAGCGCAAGATGCCAACGACATTTACGTTGCATGCATCCACGGTCTGTTCGTGCAGAATGCCACCATCCGAATTCTCAACGCGGGCGTCAAAAGCATCGTCGCAACCGATACAATCGAATCCATTTTCAGTGAAATAAGCGTAGCGAAGATGATTGCAGATGAATTGAGCAAGTGAACTTTCTTTACTTATTCTATTCGCCACCGAAGAAGTGCCGCATCATCGGATACATCTCCATCATCTGCTCCGATGCTATATCCTCGTAGAGTCGGTACGCAATGCTCACTGCCAGGAGCAAACCAGTCCCTGATGCTTGCCCAAGTGTGCCGAACATATTTGAAACCACGCACAACACACCTAATATAGCACCACCCATGAGCGCTATTTTTGGGATGTAGCCCTCCATCATTCGTTCTATCGCTGCCGGGGTCCTGCGATGCCCGGGGATTTGCAGCCCGGAGCGATGTATCTGCGATGCCACGTCCTTAGCACCCATGCCAGTCGTATTTATCCAGAACAGAGCGAATACCGCACCACCTATAACCATAAACGCAAGATCAACACCCAATCTCGCGGCAATTTGCCAGCCCGCAATGTTCGGATATCCAAGATGCACGAGTGACGGAAACCAGTCCCAGGGACTATAAATGGGGTCGAGATAATACATCAAGCCGGAAACCGCACTGTTTGTTGTCGCGTCATACGTGCCAAAGATGGTAATGCCACGAGAATGAAACATCCTTCCAAAACCCTGTATACTCGCCTGTAACGCTCTTACAAGAATCATCGGCAGCACACTCGCGTACAAGAGCTTAATGGGAAACCTGCCACGGGCACCTCGTGCCATCGAATGTGCCAGTGGGATCTCTAAACGCGTACTCTCAAGGTAAACGACGATGAAAAATACCACAATAGTTGATATAAGTGCGATTATGTAATGCTGGAAAAGGAACGTTATTCCTCCGCTCAGTATCATATCCCCAATATCTCCTTCCCGCAATAGTTCTATCCATCTGGGGATTACACCCACAGCCCAGCCGCTTTCGTCTGGGAGCCAATTTATCAGCCCGGTAATTATCGCCTGTGAGACACCAGCGAGGATGAACAATGAAACACCTGATCCGATCCCCCATTTTGATACCACCTCATCCATGAAGTAGATGAGCATTCCGCCGATGAAGATTTGGATGAAGAGCATGAACGAGATGAACTGCAAAGATACACCCAGCATTGAGGCTATTTCCGGACTCGGCTTATAAAAGCCCACAACGTACGTCATGCTAATGAGAGCGGCAAAGCCCACAACGAGCATTTTCTGCATGTTTTGGTAAAACGCCTGATCTCGAGGGTCGCTCAGATTTAAGTTTATTATTCCCGCGCCAACCAGAAGCTGTAAGACAATAGAAGCATCAACGATTGGCATGATTCCCAGCGCGGTTAATGAAAACATTTCCCCCGCGAATATCGCACGCCATCTACCAAAAAGGTCCAGCGATTCCGCCGACAGTCCGAAGAGGGGGACATTACCAAGTGCGAAAAAGAGAATGAGTATACCAAGGGTCCACCACAACTTCGCTTTAAAATGTATGTGCCACTCAGGGCGTTCAACCATGGGGAATTTACTTAAAATAGACGTAAATGTATCCCGTAAAGTCATCTAAGCAACACTTATACTCCGCTTTCTGCTTTTACTTCTGATAATCCGACACTTCCACCTGCACGTTCTATCTTTTCCTGCGCGATCTTCGATATTTTGTTCGCCGTGAGCATCAGCTTCCTCGTTACTTTGCCCTTGCCCAGTATCTTCGGTATGCCGAGTTCGTTCGCGTCGAGATAAATGCCATCACCTTTCTCTTCTGCCTTTCCTTTCCCTATCAGTTCCCCCAGCATCTCTTCCAAATCACCCACGTTCACCGCTTTATCGTCACTGCGATTGTAATTGGGTAGCTGGGACTTGTTATGCCCCTTTTTTATCCCCCTTTTCAAAGACCACACGAAGTGATGCTCGTATGCGCCCGCACGACCGGATCCACCCTTACTCCCTTTCCCTCTTCTCTTCTTAGCCGAGCCACCACCGCAGGTTCTTGTTCCTCTTATCCTCTTTATTCTCTTCTTCATGTTATACGCAGACCCTTATCCATATCTCTCCTACCAGCAGTTTAAAAGTATCTTTTATATATCTTTACTTTTTATGTCTCTATAACAACAGTAGGATAGTATAGTTTTGCCTTGTATAATAAACTGGAGGATTAAAGGGAGATGTTAAAGGTAAATATAAAAATAGAAAATGTAGTAGCGAACGCGAGGCTTGCTGAAAGCCTTGATCTGGAATATATCGAATCGAAGTTGGAAGATGCGACGTTCACGAAGAAGAAATTCCCCGGTCTGGTGTACAGGACGAAAGATCCCAAAGCCGCTTTTCTCATTTTTCGCTCGGGGAAAGTGGTGTGCACCGGGTCGAAGACCAAAGAAGGAGTTCGGACGGTAATGGACATGCTCGCTGCTGCACTTATGGACATAGGTATGAAAGTGGACGAGCATCCGGAGTTCAAAGTGCAGAATATCGTCGCTTCTGCAAATCTTGGAAGAGAACTCAACCTCGGATCCATCGTGGTAGGGTTAAAGCTGGAAGGCATGGAGTACGAGCCGGAGGTTTTCCCCGGATTAGTGTACAGAATTAAGGATCCCAAGAGTGCCATATTGATCTTCAGCTCTGGGCGGTTGGTGATAACCGGTGGGAAGACCATGGAGGATTGTGAAAAGTCCGTGACGGTACTACTTAATAAATTGACCGAGCTGGAATTGATTTGATCTAAACGAGAGCTTCTTTTAGACTACGGAGATTGAACCGTGTATTAGCGCAGCCATTCTTTGTCAACGGGACCCCTCTAACTGCCAATCCTTTTGATTCCGCAACCTTCAGTCCCAACTTTATTTCTTCGGGGCATGCAATTCCAGAAACCGCATCGCAATTCATACGTTCAAAAATCTTCTTAGCCATTCTCTTCGCCGAGTTCTGTTGCTTGATTTGCTAAGCAATCGGCTGAGCAGTGGTTGCAGAAATACGAAGAAACATCCGGATCAAAGTCCGCGTTGCACCGCCAATCCATGTATTTCCTGCAGCAATGCGGCACGAGCAATATCTTTGAAAAATTCTCGTGGGAGCATTGCCAAATCGTAGTTGAAAGAATATGCCATGATCTTATATCAGCGTTGGAGTATAAAAATATTCGTACTTATTTTTTTGATATAAAACAAGCGGGGGTGAAAGATGAGTATGGCACCGAATAAAGTCAGTAGCGAAGTTGGGTATATCAATAGTGTAACAACAGACGTTCGCAACGTCAAGAGGAGCGAGTTTAAGCCTTTATTCGAGGATCTCAACGCTGCGGATTGTATTATCCTCGTAGGAGAAGGGAGGTCGCAAAGCGCGTTGTACATCGGAATGGGGCAGATGAACAAAGCAGTGAAGACGATGGTGGACATAGATTTCCCCGGTAGAGACATAGTGGAGGCAGCGCCCGTATTGGCGAAGAAGTATGATAAAATCGCACTGCTCGTTAATTCCGGAAGTGGTGAGACGACAACGCCAAAAATAGTAGTTAAACAACTCGCGGATTATATTGAGCGAGAAAAAAGCGATAAATTTACTATTGATGCCGTTGTCTCGAACTCGAGTTCCACGATAGGGAAGATAGGCAAGAAGGAATATGGTCATGTAGTCGAACTGAAAGGGCGGAGGAGAAGGCAGAATGCCACGAATGAGTTTCTCAAACACGGCATAATGAACGACGTGTACGAATTAAGCTCTTTGTTGCTATTTCAGAAGACGAAGGAAGCAATAAACGAGGGGAAAGATTATAAAACGGTATTTAAGAAGATCACAGAGGAATCAAAGGTTATAGGCAAAATTGTGGATAGGTTTGTTTGTTCTGATAAATATCACGATCTCATTGACAAGCTGGAGACGAGAAGCCGCATAACCCTGGGGGGGCTGGGACCCGCGAGAAACGTCGCAAAGATGACTGCAATACGACTGCAGCATGTCAAACGAGCACTTGGCGACGAGGCTTATTTATCCGGACCCTTTGCGCCAAGACCGCGCGCGTGTGATCTGATGTTCTTAATCTCGTGGTCCGGGGAAACGGAGTCCATTTTAGGGTGGTGTAGAGAGCAGAAGAGATTTGGAGCTTACGTTTATTCTATCGTTGGAAATGAATCTGCCTTATCGCGTGAGTCCGAGAGTTTCATAATAGAATCTCCACCGACCGCGTTCTACGAGCGTGCGACGTTTGCGCTCAGTCCTCTGCCACTGCATTTGGTAGAACGATTGCATCAGCGAAGGTTCGTGCTGCCCGAGTACATTATGGAATGGTGGGAGCACTCAGTGACGCAGTAACAATGATATTCTCGCTTTTACGTCTCTGCATAGGCGCGTGCATGCTGGGGTACGGGAGCTACTCAGACATAAGGACAAGAGAGGTCTCAAATGTCGTGTGGCTTATAATGGGTGCTTCTGGCGTTTTATTCGCGTGCATTGAGCTCTTCACGGGTTCTTTGTCGCCATTTCAACTGTTTAAATCGCTAATTCTGGGTGCGATATTCGCTTCTCTTCTATACGTGCTCAATTTCGGTGGTGCGGACGTAAAAGCGATTATTTCGCTCTCTTTGCTCTTCCCGAGCTACCCGTTCTTTTCACTTTTTCACCTTCGTCTACCTCTGATGGGTGTTCCGCCGCTGGACGTCTTTGTGCTCAGCATGCTTACAAACGCTCTGCTCATCGCTATTTCAGCACCTCTCGCACTCTTCCTTTACAATTCGTTCAGGAGAAATTTCTCAACGCTCATGTTCATAGGTTGGAAGGTCAGGATTACGGATTTACGGGGAAGAAAGAACTACAAATTGATGCATGAGATAGAAGAGGGGTCTGGAAAGATGAAATATGTATGGGGCGGTATAGAACCAACAGAGGAGATGTTGAGCCGTTTAGAAGAATTTTATCGGGAGAAGAAGATTGATGGAGTGTGGATTACACCGGAACTCCCGTTTATTGTGTATCTTACCGCGGGCTTCTTCATCACGGTTTTCTACGGCGATTTCATTTCGACTTTTTTCTTTTAATTGTATATAAAGTGCAATTGCCTTCTCTTTAAGACACGGATTAACACTGATTTACACGGATTTATTTCGGGTGAAGAACAAAGTTGATTTTTATCATCTGCGTTAATCTGCGTTAATCTGTGTCAACAATTCAGGTTTTCTTGTTACCCCCCCTGCTGAGTAACTTCGCCATACAGCGTGGTCAACCAATGATGCCACGAAGAATCATTTTATTGGTCAATCATCTATATGAGTTATCTTCAAATTCCGAAGGGTGGAAGGCGAAAGGCGAAAGCGAAAAGATGAGAAGAAGAAAGAAGACAGATCCGAAGATTGAACGGTTAATAGAGGATTTAAAGCAGATTTCGAGGGAGCGCAGCGCGCCTCTATGGCGGGATATAGCGAAGCGATTAGAGAAGCCGCGAAGGCAGTACGCAGAGGTAAATCTGAGCAAGATAAACCGATATTCCACGGAAAACGACACGATCGTGGTACCGGGTAAGGTGCTGAGCGCGGGTGCGATTGAGAAGCCGGTTACCATTGCAGCTTTGGGGTTCAGTAAAAAAGCGTATGAGAAGATCAGCTCGTACGGTAAGTGCGTGAGCATCGAGGAATTGATGGAAGCAAACCCGAAAGGGTCGGGTGTAAAGATAATCGTGTAACAAATCTTTTTAGCAGTAAAGGGTTATTTATTGGAAAAGAGCGATGAGTATAGAAATAATAGATGGGGAAAGTCTCATCTTGGGGCGATTGGCAAGTGCCGTAGCGAAGAAGTTGCTGACTGAGAAAGATACGGAGATCGTGATCGTTAATGCGGAACGCGTGGTTATAAGCGGCTCCAAAGAAAGAACGTTTAAAGATTACAAAGCGAAGAAGGATAGGGGGTCAAAAGAGCAGGGACCTTACTATCCTAAAATGCCTGACAGAATTGTGAAGCGAACGGTACGGGGGATGCTTCCTTATAAACAGGCAAAGGGCAGGGATGCGTTCTCGCGATTGAAGGTTTATCTGGGTATACCGGAAGATTATGAATCGGGGGATCGAGTAAAAGTGGAAGAAGCGTCGGCAGAACGATTGTCGCGTAAATACGTAACGGTGGGGGAGGTGAGTGAAAAGTTAGGATGGGCAGCAAAACAAAGGTAAAGAAAGTCGTGAATGAGGTGGGAAAGCGGAAGACCGCAGTCGCTCGAGTAACGATAAAAGAGGGAAAAGGCGTTGTACGGATAAACAAGAAACCGCTGGAGATCATAGAGCCTGAAGTGGTACAAGCAAAGTTAGCAGAACCTTTGTTTATCGCTTCTCAGTTTCCCGACGTGGACGTTGATAGCGTTGACGTGGCGGTAACGGTGACTGGCGGCGGCTTTATCGGGCAGGCTGAGGCGGCTCGCACGGCGATTGCGCGTGGATTGGTAGAATGGACGGCGAATGAGAAGCTGAAAGAAAGCTATCTGGACTACGATAGGAGTTTGCTGGTTAGTGACATGCGGAAGAGGGAGAAGAAGAAGTTTGGTGCCAAAGGCGCACGAGCGAAGCGGCAGAAGTCTTATCGGTAAGGTGAGGTGAGGCTGGCTAATGATTCAGGTTAGGTGTTACACGTGCGGGAAAGTCGTATCTGACGTCTGGGACGAGTATAAGGAGCGAATAAAGCACGAGGATCCGGGGAAGGTGCTGGACGAGCTGGGGATAAAGCGATATTGCTGTCGGAGGATGCTTCTAACGCACGTAGAGCTGATAGACGAGGTAGCGCCCTATGAATAATTGTATTGAGCAAATATGTCCGGGGGGTTGTAGGGTAGCTTGGTCTATCCTTCGGCGTTCGGGACGCCGAGACCTGAGTTCAAATCTCAGCAACCCCATTCTCGCACCATACGCATACGATACATAAATAAGGAAAGGTTGATCTTCTTGACAGGAAAAAAAAAGGAATATACGAAATACGAAAAAGCACGCATCATAGGTGCACGGGCGCTACAGATAGCCATGGGCGCTCCCGTGCTCATCGAGACAGATGAACTAGACCCTATAAACATAGCTATCGAGGAATTTGAGAAAGACGTTGTACCGATAACAGCGAAAAGGAGTAGAGATTGAGTTGAGTTAAGTCGAATAGATAGAGTAGAGCAGAGTAAACTCTCGTTTAGGATTGCTTG
>JAUWPM010000045.1 GCA_030611585.1 Methanosarcinales archaeon
ACAACACTTTTTCTTTTTTACAAAAAGAAAACCTGTGCTAAAAGAAAAACATCAGGAATATTTTAGTCAAGGTTTTTACCGAAGGTAAAAAAGTTGTGTGTTAATCTGTGTCTTAAAGAGAATTATGGCAGTTATACTTTAAGTTCATTCTATATTCAGGAAATCCCTAACGAACCGTTCTTTTGGCGTTCTCTTGAGGTAAATGTCACCTAAAAGTCCAATGATAATCCCACCCACAAAATCAAATATCAAATCATACATTGTATCGCCGAGACAGACTTGCAATTGTGTTCCAAAAAGATTATCCGATAAGAATTCAGTGATTTCCCAGAACGCTCCTAAGGCCATTGTAAAGATTATAACAAAAAATACAATCAGGGGTCTGTTCATTTTAATCTCCGTATATCGGTCCATGATAACGGCAGCGACAAATCCGAGGACTGCTAGGGTTATGGAAGAGACAAGATGTGCTATCTTGTCATAGAAAGGATAAAAGAGGTGATACCATCCTAATACATTTCCACTTACAGGAAGGTAAAGAGAAAGAACGATGAGGAAATTCAATTCCCACGGCAAAGCCACATGAAATCTCCGTTTTAACATTACGGGCGTCAAAGTTAGAATAAAGGCAAACAATCCCCACACAGCCCAGACGTAATCTCCGATGTGGAGGCTATAAACTGCATAAACAGCAATAAGCATCTGCATCAAATAGGCAAAATATATTCCAATCTTTTCTCTTAGCATATTGTATCTATAACCCTGCTTTATATTTGGTGATTTATTAAATAAAACTCTTTATGCAACCCACCCAATGGGCATAACGACAATAGCGGCGGTGGTGGGCTTCAAATGCCTTTCGCTCGGTAAACTGCCGATGATTTCAACAGGTGTGGTGTTTTGTATGATTGTGGCATTACCGTTGGTGCCTTCGGTTCTGGTGTTGTTAGAGATGAAAAGATGAGAATCAAAAAAGAAACGGTTGAAAAAAGTGTTAATTTAATAAGGCTCGTTATCACCCCAAGACTCTTCTTCCTTCCTAGTTTGCGTTTTATACGAATCTGAATCTTCATGGACTTCTTGCCAATAACGCTTTCGCAACTTTTCCGCCTCTTTCGTTTGTTCTTCTTTCGCTGCTTTTTCAGCTAAATATCGCTTTTTCCACTTCTCTACCTCGGCCCAAGCTTCTTCAGCGAAACTGCTTCTTGTCTTCGCTTCGTGTAACGCCGCGTCATAGCGATCGTTCAAAGCCTTTATCGCTTTGAGATGGAGTAACAGAGTAGCCAGTAAGCAACCAAAGAGAATGAGCGCTATGATCCATGCAATCATTTTTCGGACCCCCACGCATGAAGAAATCTTACAAACATTATTTTACTCCCTGCACTCTCTCATCATAGATCATATTTATTAAAGTTAGAACTTAAATATCCTTAGCGTTAACATAACATCATGGATACGTGGCATAAGATAGTCATTGGCGATTCGAGACGGATGAAGGAAGTCCAGGACGAATCTGTTCACCTTATTATCACCTCACCGCCATACTGGCAGCTAAAGGATTACGGAGACAAAAGGCAGATTGGCTTTCACGATAGTTATGAGGAATACATCAACAACCTTAATTTAGTCTGGAACGAATGTCACAGGGTTTTACATAAGGGCTGCCGTTTGTGCATCAATATCGGCGATCAATTTGCTCGTTCTGTTTATTACGGGCGGTATAAGGTCATTCCGATAAGAACGGAAATAATCAAGTTCTGTGAAAATGCGGGTTTTGATTACATGGGTGCGATTATATGGCAGAAGATTACCACTACGCATACAACTGGTGGCGCTACGGTAATGGGCTCTTTTCCGTATCCAAGAAATGGTATTCTTAAACTGGATTACGAATTTATTTTGATTTTCAAGAAATATGGGAGTCAACCAAAAGTAAGCAAAGAAGTTAAAGAGCAATCAAAATTATCGAATGAAGAATGGAACCGGTATTTTACAGGGCACTGGAATTTTCCGGGTGAGAAACAGGATAAGCATTTGGCAATGTTTCCTGAAGAATTGCCGAGACGGCTTATTAAAATGTTTACTTTTGTAGGGGATACTGTTCTCGACCCGTTTCTAGGAAGTGGAACAACTTCTCTGGCTGCAAAAAATTTGTCAAGAAATTCAATTGGGTATGAAATAAACAATGATTTCCTGCCAATCATAAAGGAAAAAGTTGGACTAAAACAAAGCACTATTTTTCAAGGTGTGTCTTTTGAAATACTTAAGCAAGAAGAACTAAAAATAGACTTTAAGGAAGAGATTGAAAAGTTGCCTTATATTTTTAAAGACCCCATAAAGTTTGATAAGAAGGTTGATCCTCGAAAATTAAGATTTGGGTCAAGAATAGATAATTCTTATTCTGAGAAGGAAGAATATCACTCTGTAAAGAAAATAGTCAGTCCAGAAGTATTGATTTTGAATAATGATTTGAAAATTAGATTGTTGGGGGTGAAAGAAAATATAGAAAAGAATAGTGCGGCAATTAGATTTTTGAGGGAGAAATTAGGAGGGCAAAAAGTATTTTTGAAGTTTGATGCTATAAAATACGACACTGAGAATAATCTGCTTTGTTATCTCTATCTTAAAAATAAAACATTTATAAATGCACATCTTATTAAGAATGGCTTAGCTGATGTAGACATCACACATAGTTATAAATACAAAGATAAATTTTTAGAATATAGTAGGATAAAATAAATAAAAGGGGGTATAAAAATTTGAACTCGGGTGAGGAGACAGTGGCAAAAGAGTGGATAATAGGTAGAGAAGGTAAAAACCTTAAATTTAAAAGGGAAGCATTATTGAATTATGGAATGAACCGCTGGGGATTAAATAAAGCGCATAGTGTCGGTACGACTTCCGAGTTGATTCGTATAAGTTCACCAAGTACATTTGAGGAATGGGAAAATTATTATTTTGAAAACGCAAAGCAAAAGAAACGAAATGGTATTAGGATAACAAGAGAAAACCTCATAGAATTAGGTAGAAAATTATACATTAAAATATCTGAAGTCGTACAGAATGAATTAGAATCAGTTACAGAAGAGGAATGCATTGATTACGCCTATAATCTGGTTTTGAACAGGACGTATGAAGGCTACATGACCGAGATTCAAACGATTTATGGACAGTTACAAAATATCCTTGGTGTCCAGATAAAACCAGCACCGGATGAATGGGACAGACTGTACAACGTGGATTTCTTTATCGAGATAAACGGTAAATATATCGGATTGCAGATAAAACCTACTACCTTCAAACATACGTTTGAAGACTATAAATGGAAAGAGATGCAGGAAATATCACATCGCAAATTCCAGGAAAAATTCGGTGGGAAGGTCTTTACTGTGTTCTCGGTAAAAGAGGGGAAAAAGAAAGTTATTCATAACCCTGAGGTTATCGAAGAAATCAAAAAAGAAATTGAAAGGCTGAAGAAGAAATGAATCTAAGTAAAGAAAAGGAAGAACCAGAAAGAATCCCCTGGGACGAATACTGGATGAACATCGTGAACGACGTTTCGACGCGTTCTACGTGCTTGAGAAGGCAGATAGGCGCATTAGTAGTTAAAAATGACGCGATAATATCAACGGGATACAACGGCGCACCGCGTGGATTCCCACACTGTCTCGATGTTGGATGCCGGCGGGATAAACTTAATATAGCCTCGGGTGAGAGGCATGAAGAGTGCGTGGGCGTGCATGCAGAGCAGAATGCGCTATTACAGGCGGGTAGAGATGCAGAAGGCGCTACGCTTTACGTAAACGCGTTTCCGTGCAAGATCTGTGCGAAGCTGATAATAAATGCGGGGATAAAGCGCGTAGTGATCTCCGGGGAATACAGCGATAGAGAAGGGTTGGAATATCTGAAGAAAGCAGGAATAGAGCTTACTTTTATTTGACTCTCGCAGCAGGACGATGAACAACAAATCGAATAGAGCACTGCAGAAGCAGGATTTTGAAACCTATACGGAGTTAGAGGATGTAATCCAGGAGATGGACGATTTTGTAGATGCAATTATCGTTGAAGGCGTCCGGGACAAAGCCGCGTTGGAAGGGCTGGGCATTACAAAGGAGATCGTGCTGTGCTCTTCAAAGCCGGATACATGGTTCGTTGATTATCTCCGCAGCAGGCATAAGCGCGTTACTATCCTGACCGACTATGACGAAGCGGGCAAGAAATTCAATAAGAAATTGACCTCACGGCTGGAACACGCAGGTATAAAGGTTGAGAATCAGTACAGGGGTAGAATAGGCAGGATATTGGGATTACGAGGCATGCGGGACATAGAATCCGTGAACTCGCTCAAGAAGAGGCTTTTTTAGCTTTAACTTCAACGCCTAATTTATCCAGCATGTTCCTGAGTTCTTTCACACTGAATTGACCCGGAGCTACTGCTTCCTCGCCTTCTATAAACCCGTACGTCAATACAGACCCGTACAGGGGTGCGACTACGCGCAGATGCCTTCCTACGGGACCCATACCGATAGTTGCTATCCGCTTCCCTTCTCGTGTGAGCTTATAAGTCAGGTCGAGGAGAAGCAGCGCATCGCTGAGCGTCTGTGGCGTCACGGCAATCTTAGCAATGCTCCCGCCCGCTTCGTACATTCGGTCAACGAGAGCCACGAGTTCCGAACGATGTGGCATACCATTGAAATCGTGAAAAGAGAAGATGATTGGTACTCGAAGCCTTTTCGCCTTCTCTACGAGCGCCGTTCTCTCCGCAGCCGATGCGGAGTATTCGACGTCCACCGCGTCTACCTCAACGGCATCGAGAATGCCACTGAGCAGTGCAATCCGCTCTTCTTCTGTGCCCCTGAACGAGCCACCCTCTTCTTTTCTTCTGTTCGTTATTATTACTGGCAATTCGAGCTGCGACACAAATTCTTTTAGTTTCTCTATGTTTCGATCTTCCTCGTTTAAGAAATCTATTCGTAATTCTATCGCGTCAGCACCCTGTTCTTGCGCACGCTTCGCATCACTAATGGACAGCTTTTTCAGTACGCCTACGATAACCGGTGCTTCTCCAAATAATTTTACCGAGTTCATTTTTTCGTTTGATAAAACGCGCTGGCAATTGTTTGTATAAATTAAGTAATTTGTTCTATAAATTCCGTCTCAAGAACGGGAGCGGGAACGACATCTAAAAACATGATGCCCGCTATCCGCAAGAGTTCCATGAATCTGCGCACGTCATCTCCCGATAAGCCGTAAAGTTCTATAAAATCAGCAAACGGTGTCAGTAAGATGGAACTGCCAGCACTGGTAACTTTCCCCTTAGAAAATCTGTTTGAAGCTACATCGCTCAAAAATGTTTTGATAAATGCTGGAGTCTCGTAATCGGATAGTTTCACCGCCATTGCTTCTCGGTTAACGTGTCTCAGGTATGCTTCTTTGAACGTTCCATAAAAATCCAGTTCAATGCCATCCAGGACCGCTTCATGTTCCGGGAGAGAGGTATGCGCAACTAACGCTTTAAGGAACACTTTCCCTGCATCCATCGCTGCCTTCAGCTCATCCTCATCGTCGTGCAGTAAAAGAGCAAGGTAGGGTTTCAATCTTAATCCCATTAAGCTATCGTCTCCACACAGAAGATGGATATCGGTCTTATATCGCACCCGAAATTGCAATATCAGCAACGCTACGTAGACGCCAAGCGCTTTGGCATCGTTGTCTATCCATTCCTTCTCGAACCATGACACCGTTCCTTCTGTCATCAGCTAACTATAGGTTGGGCATGCTAAGATATTAGTTTTACTTCCCGGATAAGCGGGAGATGAAGCGGTGGGTTGGAGAAGCGGCTATGGAAGAAGCCTGTATCTGCCCATTAATCGGACACACAACGCCATTACAAAGGTGATGGTTGAAAAAAAGAAATAAATCCGTGTAAATCAGTGTCTTTACATTATATAGACGCAGATTAACACAGATGATAACCCTAAATAAATCCGTGTAAATCAGTGTTAATCTGTGTCTTAAACAGAAGGCAGTTATACTTTATATACAATGAAAAGGCTAATATTGTGCAGTCAAAGTCCGATTCCGAAATCGCGGTGGCTATTCTCCAACTCTATTTAACTAATAACCTCATTCAAAACCGAAATTACACGGTCTATCTGCTCTTTACTTATCACCAGCGGCGGTACCAACCTTATCACGTTCTCCGCAGTGCAATTTACCAAACATCCTCTTTTAAGCGCTGCCCCCACTATTTCACTACAGGGCTTCGTTAATTCTATCGCGATCATCAGCCCTTTTCCTCTTATCTCCTTCACTACCGGTTTTGAATCGGTCCCGGCACTTCGAACTTCTTCCATGAAATATTCGCCGAGTTCTCGTGACCGTGCCACTAACCCCTCATCCTCGATTACTTTTATAGACGCCAATGCGGTTGCACACGCTAACGGACTGCCGCCAAAGGTTGAGCCGTGCTCGCCCGCTTCAAATTCTATCCCCTCTTTTGCGAGCATTGCACCGATAGGGAAACCTGCACCTAACGCTTTCGCTATTGTCATTATATCCGGCTCTACGCCTTCATGCTCCTTGCAAAACCATTTGCCCGTGCGACCAAACCCGGTCTGTATCTCATCCAGAATCAGCAGAACGTTTCTTTCCGTGCATATCTCGCGTACCTCTTTCAAATAGCCTGCTGAAGGGATTATTACGCCCGTCTCACCCTGAATGGGCTCTAAGATAACTGCCGCAGTGTCATCATCTATCGCATTTCTAATCGCCTCTGCATCGTTGTATCGCACAAATTTCATGCCGCTCAGCAGTAAAGGTTCGAATACGCCCCTGAATTTCGGTTCAAACGTTGCACTCAACGAACCCAGCGTTCTGCCGTGGAAGCTGCCTTCTGCGGCTACAAATCCCTTTTTTCTCGTTGTTTTATACGCTAATTTCAACGCCGCTTCTATGCTTTCCGCACCCGAATTGCAGAAGAAAGCCTTATCCATACCGCTTATTAGCGATAGCGTCTCCGCAAGTTTCACCTGCGGCTCGGTATAATACAGGTTCGAGACGTGCATGAGCTTCTCCGCTTGCTCTTTTAGCGCCTTTACGACCGTGGGATGGCTGTAGCCAACTACATTCACCGCAATTCCACCAACGCAATCTATATACTCGTTTCCAAAAAAATCCTTTACTATCGCTCCTTTTCCCTCTTCTATTACTATTTGCGGTCTCCTGTACGTTTGCATTATGTACCGCTTCTCTTTCTCAATAACCTCTTCCTGAGACGAAAACATATTATTCACCTTCCTATCCTCCTCAACAATTCACGCGGATTATCCTCCATCACTTTTATCACTTCTCTATGGTCCAACCCCGCACCGGCGAGGATTTTTGCACCGAGTTCTTTCGCTAGAAAATCATCTGGGGAATGTAAATCAGAATTGAGCAATAATTTCGCCCCTACTTTCCGCGCCACCATCGCGACATGCCCGTTTGTCAGGCAATGCCCTTTCCTTGCGCTAAGCTCAAGATAAACGTCATTATCCTTCGCTATTCCCGCTTCCGCTTCGCTGATAAGTCCGGGATGTGCGAGTATGTTCACTCCGGGATTGCTCACGGCTGCTTTGTTTGTACCTCTCTCCACGGGCTCCACGATTGTTTCGCCATGCACGACCACAAGTTCCGCTCCCGAATCTCTTGCTTTCTGTACCAGTTTCCCTATCTTCTCCGGCGGGACGTGCGATATTTCTACGCCGATTATCACGCTTATATCACCGCTTGTCTTATCCGGGAGTTCCAATCGTTTTAAACCCTCCAGCACGTGCTCCACGTTCGTGAAATCCACATGATCGGTTATTCCGATCGCTTTGTACCCGTTAAATACCGCTCTCCTTACTAATTCACTCGGAATGAGTTCGCCATCGCTAAAAAGAGAATGTGTGTGAAAATCAAACATTTTTTACTTTCACCTGCCTCCGCTCTTAGCCTTAGATTCCTCGCGCAGCTCTTTTATCCCGCTCGCAATCTCACGTACTATCTCCCCTTTTCGCCCACGTTTAGTTACTAACACTCTGCCGCTTTTATCCCAGTGCGTCTTCGGATATGCTTTTTCTTTCTCCACCTCGGGCTCTAAGTTGAGCGTCCGCGCAACCGTTCCTATCTCTTCTACCTTGGGTGATTTCACCGCATTTCTTCGCGATACCATTCGCCCTTCTCTTTTCGTCCTCCCCGCTGTTAAATACGCAGGCCAGATGACTATCTTCTTCATGAACTTCCCTTTTGAAAAAGAAACCTTTACTAAAGAAATAACTTAATTGCCGGTATCCAGTTATCGTAGACTTTTCCGTTGGCATCCGTAAATTCAGTACAGTTTATCCACCCATTTTCGGTGAGTAGTGTTCTGTCATGGTGAATCTGCGGATACGAACCTGTACGGATAGTGTAATTGTAGGTTTCGTTTTCACAGAGCACAAATGTCTTGTTAAACGTTACGTTATGCCAATCTTCCACATAGCCGTCCCAACGGGCTTCTGCAATTTCTGTTCCGTTTGAATAAGAGATAGCAGCATATTCGGTATGCCCCCCTGTTCCCAGGCAGGGATAGGTGTATAATTTACTAACGCTAATGTTGCATGAAGGTGTAATCGTTCCGTTGTGTATGCCTGAGATGCTTGGATATGTTCCGTTGGAACTATCAAAGACTGAAAATACTTCTAATTGGATTTCCCTATTAAAAATATAGACAGTATCATCGCCTATTTCGCGATCTCCTGTGCATATAATTTCTATTCCCAGCGGATATACTATCGGGAGGGCATCGTTATTAATATCAAACTCTAGTATTGCTTCAACTTCTTCGTTAACTGTCAAATTACCCACGGAATCACTATTCGACTCGAAATTAAAGGGCGTTTCTGCTTCACCCGTAATCCGTACACTCACCGATTCTGCCTTCTCCGAACCAGTGTTTCGTATTCGCACATACAATACAACGCCTTTATCGCCTGCGATAATGATCGCGGGTTCTGTATAAATGGTAACGATCTCAAAGTTCGGTTTTGGCTCAACAAGTACTGTGATCTCACGAATAACCTCATACTCTCCGCTCTCCGTATCCTTGAATTTTAGCTGCATGGGTATTGTATATAAGCTTGGTTCAACATCTTCAGCGATATTAATGTAAAATATGGCCCCACCCGTCTCGTTTGCGTTTAACCTGCCTATGTACGAACGATCTGTCCCAGACCAAGAAGGGCTAAAACCCTCAGATAGAAGTAATTTTGCTTCGATATCGAGAGCCGCCACTTCACCTTCGTTCACTATCTCTGCTCGTAACTCGACAGTCTCATCTCCAGGTCTTATCTCAGTAGGGTCGGTAGTGACATCTCCAATAGTAATGATCATCCCTTCTATGTACGGAAGGTAATTCTCAAATGGCATCACCAGCGGATGATACTCTGTATTTCCGTCTATGATGTGAGGCATACCGCCAATTCCATCATTGTCTTCATCAGTACCACTGTAATCATCCCAGTAGTTGCCGAGGTAGTTCGTAAAGGTTGAGCCGTTGTATTGGTAGGTTATAAGTTCGGTTGAGTTCCAGATGTTGCTCGAGTTAGAAGAATAGACATTTTGAGTGTTGTTGATAAAGTTGTTAAGATAAATTTTGTTGTTTGAAGAATAGTAACAATTGATTCCATAGTACTCGTTCAAGTTTATATTGTTGTTTTGGAGATTGTTGTTTACAGATTTAGAGAGTGCAATTCCACCACGGTTGCTTGAGAAATTGTTATTCGATATGTTATTATTTGAAGAAGAGTAGAGGATGAGGGCAATTTCATCAGTGTTGTTGAAAGCACTATTATTTATTATAGTATTATTTGAAGAATACCAGAGGTCAATTCCAAAGTGAGTGTTCAAGTTTATCCTATTACTCCCTATGATGTTATTTGAAGAATGCCTGAGTTGGATCCCACGGATATTGTTTAAGACATTGTTCTTTGAAATATTGCAGTAATCCGTGCTATTAAGGTATATTCCGTAGTACCACAGTTCAGTTGCTCCTTTAATCGTGAATCCTGATATGTTCACATAGTCAGCCATTATATCAAAGATATGGTCACCGGAATTTAACGCATTCACAACCGTATCTTCAGGATTTCCAGAGGTTGACCTAATCGTTAAAGACTTTATAACATTCACATTCTCGTAGTAAGTTTTAGGATCCACTGTAACCGTATGCCCATCCTTTGTATCGGGATCATCTATCGCAGCTTGAATCGTTGAGAAGTTCTTGCCTGTGTCGATGTTGTGGACGGGAAGTTCATAGTTTATTTCTGTGCACCAACCGTCACTATATGGACTTGTCACATTGTTATCCAAATTATAGCTATCCTCGTAGACGTTCCATTCTGTGTCCTCAGATCCATTGAAGAACCCAGCAACCAATTCTTCAGCCTCTTCTAATTCGTCCGCCTCATGAGGCCAAGGGTCATCATGATGAGCATTTGCAACAACAGTTCCATCTGACATCTGGAATAGTAATGCATGATATCTACCGAGTAATCCAGTCATAGAACTAGCCACTCCATTATCCGCTATCCAACCGTATAAAGGATCATAGACATATTCTGTCAATTCAAAAGGGTATGAAACATTAACCCACGCTTCTTTTAGTATCTCCGATTTCACCGTGTTTAATGTTGTATTTTTCCACGCGAGATTTGTCGGAAGATTTCTTTCATAGATGCCTCCACTTTCAAGCCATATCCACTGTGGATAGTTATAATTATCCCACCAATGTGGGGGGTCATCTGCACTTGTTAGCACAGTTACTTTTTCCGTTACAAATATTCTTTCTTCGCCTTCTTGCATTCCAAGTAGCTTGCCTTCGACAAGTAATTTGTCATCCACGGGTATTTTAAGCTCTTTTGTAAATTGCTCAATCCCAAATCTTTCTTTTAACTCCTCTCCTGTGTATACCTCTTTTATCAGTAGCTGCCCTTGTTCATATTTGCAGGTTGTAGTCGAGTTGACTTTTACAGTGTGGTCTTGCATCCATTCATCTATTGTCGTATTATCGCTCATACAGGAAGCAGGGACAAAAGCTATCCCGATAAAAATTAATAGAATGGAGATAGTTCCTATGGATATTCTCAGCCATACCATATTTATCACTGCCTTACCGACACGAACATATATGGATATTTTTGCTATAAAAGCGTTACGCTTTTTTCTTTCCCTCACACATTCTGCAAGGCTGTTAATGAATACCTGATAAGAACCATAAAATCCATAAAATATACAACCCTATCGCAACAAAAAGAGCTGACATTTTCCTTTTTGACGCAAAATAGCCCTCTAAACCTGCGATTATAATTAAAACGAGCCAGAAAGGAATGGCTCTGGTTAGCCATCTCATAGCGGAGATAGAAGAGTCTAATTCTCCAAACAGGATTACACTAAAAAGTCCCAAAAAAGGCATAACGCCCATTAAGACAGCCCCGACCTTATCTCTTGTTATATATCCATATATAATAGGAAGCATCGGAAGAATAAAAATCAGAAAAGTTTCGATTGATGTTCGAAAGGTTGGCGAACCATAGTGTTGTTTTGCAGCCAATAATAAACTTAATACGATAACTATAGCGGTCACAAATGCGGGTATAACCACCTGTTGAGTCAATTTCTTTTCCATCTTTTATCTCGTCCTTCTAAACATTACCTCTGCAATTATTATAAGGTGCTGGCTTTAGTTTCCCCGTTCTCTTCTTTAATTAAGTAAAAAACAAGTTTTCTTTACTAAAGAAAAAGTGTTTTCAACCCGATCCATACCTGATGTATATCTATGCCCACCACCTGCCACACGACATAAGCCCCGATAAACGTTCCCGCAACGCTGCCTATATTCGCCAGTGCCGCAACGAGAATAACTTTAAACAGCCTGTTGCTCATCAATTCTCGCAACGATTCCACATTCAGCATACTCTTTGCATCTTCTAACGATGGCTTTCGGAAATGCGCTTCTGCCAAGCCTGCAAACCAGCCCGCCGCTAAACAGGGATTCAAAGACGTCAGCCATGCCACGCAGAAAGCGGTAACTGCAGAAAGCGGATGCCCCCGTGCAATCACAACACCAGCCGCAGACAAAACGCCGTTTATTATAAACCACCACAAAAACGCTTGAAGAAGAACGTCAAAAGATATGCCCGTGAAGACGATCGCTAAAAGGAGGATCAAGAAAGCTACACCAATTCCAATCCCCAATAAGTTCCCTATTGATATATTAAACCGTTTCTTAGGAAGCGAGCATAACTCCTCCTTCGTGGGTAACAGTTCCGGCTGGCTGAGAAATCTCTTTATCCCTGCCACGTGTCCCGCGCCAACGACCGCAACGATTTTCCTTACCTCACGATCGCGTGGAGCAGTTTGATCCCAGGTCTCTAAAGGTTGTTGCGAAGTAGTTGTGACTAAACTTTTTTCAAACACATCGTTTTTGACCAAACTTTTTTTAAAAGTCATATCGTTTTTGATCAAACTTTTTTCAAACACGTCGTTTTTGATCAAACTTTTTTCAAAAGTTTGTGTGGGGATCTCCAGCAAGCTCCTGGCAATATATGCGTCTCGTTCATCTAACAGTGCTGTTGCGGCACCCGGCGAGAACTCCCTCAGTTCTTCCATCAACTGCGTCACTACATCGTCATCCGTCAGTCTATCAAGTTCTATCTCCTC
>JAUWPM010000027.1 GCA_030611585.1 Methanosarcinales archaeon
GATAGAATAGAGAGTGCAGGGGCGAGTTCGAGCAAGGCGTCGCGGATAAAATCGCATCACAACGTGGGTGCGCTTCCCGAGAAGCTGTCGCTGAAGCTGATAGAGCCAATCAAGGATTTGTATAAGGATGAAGTGCGAGAAGTGGCAAAGGAACTCGATATGCCTCAGCAAGTACTGAACCAGCATCCTTTCCCCGGTCCCGGTCTTGCGGCGCGTGTAATAGGTGCGGTTACGGAAGATAAACTTCGGATATGTCGTGAAGCGTCGCACATTGTAGAGGAGGAATTGATAAATAGCGGGGGGTATCCTAAGGTCTGGCAAGCGTTTGCAATCGTGGGCGATGACATCGCTACCGGCGTACTCGGCGATGCGAGAAGCCTCGGCAGAATCGTTACGATACGAGTGGTTGAGTCTAAGGAGGCGATGACGGCGGATTTCGTGAAGCTCCCGTACGAGGTGCTGGAGAGCATGAGCAAGCGAATAACAAACGAAGTTAAAGGCGTTACCTGGGTAACCTACGCGATCTCTTCCAAGCCGCCGTCAACGATAGAGCCGTGTTAACAGTTTTTCTCTTAGAAGAAGAAAACCTGTGCTAAAAGAAAAAAAATGTGGTTTAAAAAATGTACGCAAAGCGAATAAAATCTCTGCCACCGTATCTTTTCGCGGAGATAGACGAGCGGAAACGGGAAGTAGAGAAAAAAGGTGTGGACATAATAGACTTGGGTATCGGCGATCCGGATTTGCCGACGCCACCGCACATCGTAGAAGCAGCTTGCAACGCTGCAAAGGACCCCTCGAATCACCGGTACCCGTCTTACGAAGGAATGCTCTCGTTCCGCGAAGCGGTAGCGGCATGGTACAAGCAGACAAAGCACGTTACGGTAGACCCCGAGGACGAAGTTCTAACGCTGATCGGGTCGAAAGAAGGGATAGCGCATTCGCCATTTGCGTTTTTAGACCCCGGCGATATTGCTCTTGTCCCGGATCCGGCATACCCGGTATACAATAACGCGACGGTACTGGCAGATGCGACACCTTATCCTGTACCGTTAACGGAAGAGCACGAATTCAAGCCGGACCTTGAGAGTATAGACGGCGAAGTGGCGAAGAAGGCAAAGATCCTGTTCTTGAGTTATCCGAACAATCCCACTGCGGCGACCGTTGAAAGATCGTTCTTTAAAGAGGTAGTGGATTTCGCGCACGACCACGACATCATCGTTCTCCACGACAACCCGTACTCCGAACTGACGTTTGACGGCTATGAAGCGCCGAGCTTTATGGCAGTCAAGGGTGCGAAGGAAGTTGGCGTCGAGTTCGGCTCGCTGTCCAAGACCTACAACATGACCGGCTGGCGGATAGGATTTGCCGTAGGAAATGCAGAGATCTTAAACGGTTTGAGGCTTGTGAAGACCAACGTTGATTCCGGGACTTTCCAGGCGGTTCAGATAGCTGGGATCGCAGCGCTGACGGGCTCTCAGGACTGTGTGAAGCGGAACGTGGCGATTTATCGAGAGCGCAGGGACATTTTGGTTGACGGGTTGAGTTCTGCGGGTATGGAAGTGAAGAAGCCAAAAGCTACTTTCTATCTCTGGGTAAAAGTGCCTTCAGGATTCTCTTCTATTCGGTTCTCCATGTCTCTGCTGGAACGTGCGGGAATAGTAGTAACTCCGGGGGTAGGCTTCGGCAAGTACGGCGAAGGGTTCGTTCGGTTTGCGCTCTGTGTGAGTGCAGAGCGGTTAAAGGAAGCGTGTGAACGGATAAAAGGGCTGAACGTATAATAGGATATATAATTCATACATCTAAAATACACATTAGACATAAGAAGGACGTCCAGATGAACGGCATTTCAAATAACTGCGTGATAACCTGCGATGTAAAAGGTTCCAGAGCTTTTAACGCTGCGGATTGGCGCGTAATTCAGAGTAAAATAAAAAAGGCGTTAGTGGATATTAATAAAAGCCATAGTTCAGCAATATTAAGGGGTTTTACTATAACACTGGACGATGAATTCCAGGGAGTTCTAAACACTCCAGAAGATAGTTACGACATTTTCGTCCATTTACAGGACATTATGCCGGCGGAATTCAGATGCGGAATTGGTATTGGAAAGATCGAAGTACTCTCATCCAAAATCACGGAGATGCGTGGGGAATCATTTTTTAGATCGAGAGAAGCACTCGAATTAGCGAAAAAAATTGGGTATCCCATTATCGTAAAATCATCAGATGCCGAGAATGATTTGATGGATGATGCCATAAACACAATTTTAGGTCTTGTTAATACCATTCAGAGCATGTGGAGCAACAGACAAAGAGAAGTAGTAAACCTTTGTAGGTCTCATAAGGATTATACATACAGCGATATAGCGATAGAATTAAATGTGAGTAAGCAATCAATTTCCAAAGTATTGAATGCCGCACATTGGAAAGCTGTACAAAATGGTGAACAGTCAATAAGGGGGCTATTAAAGGAGCTAAGAACTACGAGTGGATGACAAGCACGATGGTAAAGCGTAAATGGTTGACAATGAAAAGTAAAGCGAAAATGGTTGACAGGAGTGATTGATATATGGAGGGCCCGTGGCATAGCATCGGTGTTGCTGCTATTATTTATTCCTTCGCATATTTGCTTGCAATTATTGCAGGATATTATCTCGTACACAGCATTCTGAGTAAATTCCACATTGACGATGATGCAGGCCTTAAACACGCGGGTCTCGCCATTGGGGTACTCGAACGAATATTCACACTTACCTTGGTACTATTAGGACAGTTTACCGCTATCTCTTTAGTATTGGCCGCGAAATCGATAGCAAGATTTGAGGATCTTAAAAAGCGAGAATTCGCAGAGTACTATCTCATAGGAACATTTTCGAGCATGCTTTTTGCGCTTTTCGTGGGCTTGGTGACGGTGTGGCTCTTAAAACAGATATAAATATTAAAAGTGTATTTTGCGATAAGTGTAGAAACATAGAACCATGAAGAAACTTAAATTCACGATGATGCACGGTTGCGGTAATGATTTCATACTGATAGACGACCGAGAAGCTGGAATACCGGAGGGAAAGAAGGGGGAACTC
Source organism: Methanosarcinales archaeon (assembly GCA_030611585.1). Lineage (GTDB taxonomy): Archaea > Halobacteriota > Syntropharchaeia > Alkanophagales > Methanospirareceae > JACGMN01. Next base: position 3,080 of record JAUWPM010000027.1, read on the forward strand.
GCTAGAACTCTATGTAGACGGAAGTTCTCGGTAGGTGCGGATGGCGTATTATTCCTTTGTAAGCCTACTACGAGTTCGTACGACGTGGGGATGCGAGTTTTCAATGCCGATGGTTCCGAGGCAGAGATGTGCGGAAACGGAATGCGATGCTTTGCCAAATACGTGTACGAAAAAGGTATCGTACGAAAGCAGAGCATAAAAGTGGAGACTTTGGCGGGGTTGATCGTTCCTGAAGTAACGGTGGATGAAAACGGCGTTGTAACTTCTATCAGAGTTTTTATGGGGCAGCCGGAGTTTGATAGAATAGACGAGCCGTTTTTTGTGAATGAGCAAATCGGCGAGATTAAATTGACTTCGTTGAGTCTTGGTAATCCACACGCCGTTGTGATCTTAGATTCGTTTGACGGATTTGATGTGGACACGGTGGGAAAAGCTATCGAATCGCACGCGGCGTTTCCTAACAAGACGAACGTTGATTTCGTTCTGCTTCATGGCGATAGAGAGATAAGCGTGAGGACATACGAACGCGGGGTAGGAGAGACGTTATCCTGTGGCACCGGATCAACGGCTTCTGTGTTTGCGTTGAATATGCTTGGGTATGTAAATGCAAGTGAGCCGGTCACAGTGCATACCGCAGGTGGAGATTTGATAGTGGAGCTAAAGGAGGAAGGTGCGTATCTTATGGGTCCTGCGGAAAAAGTGTATGAAGGTGTAGTTGAGTTGAATATCTAAGGGGCGTGTCGGAATGGTATTTGTTTAGCTCCTTTTTATAACCACAAGATTACACAGATTTTCACACAAACTTTCTTGAGAAGAAACGTTGATTAAAAAAAATCGTATTTTTTCTTTCTTAGCACAGGTTCTTTCTTTGGAAAAGAAAGAAAGTGTTGTGTTAATCTTGTGTAATCTCGTGGTTCCATACAACTACAGGGCTCTTACAGCCTCACGTGAATATCATTATCCTTCAAATACTGCTTTACCTCACGAATTGTGTACTCCTTATAGTGAAAGATAGAAGCGGCAAGTGCTGCCGAAGCGTCCGTGAACTTGAATACGTCCTTTATGTGTGAAGGCACCCCACAGCCACCGGAGGCTATAATGGGGATATTCACCCGGTCGCAGACAGCACTCGTTAATTCCAGGTCGAATCCGTCTTTTGTGCCGTCTCTATCCATGCTCGTGAGCATTATTTCACCCGCGCCTCGTTCCTCTACCTCAATCGCCCATTTTATCGTATCAACACCCGTGAACTTCCTACCGCCGTAGAAGGAGCATTCAAACCAGCATTTACCTTCTTTCGTGTCTATTATCTCCCTGCCATCCTCTGTTGCCTTCTTCATTTCCTCTTCACTCCGCACATACCGCCGCTTCGCGTCTATTGCGACAACACAGGCCTGACTGCCAAATCGTTTCGCAAGTTCGTTCACTAATTCTGGCTTCTTTAATGCCGCCGTATTCACCGAGACTTTGTCTGCACCGGCGTTGAATGCTCTTCTCGTATCCTCTATGCTGTGAATCCCACCGCCCACGGTGAGAGGCATGAACACGTTACTGGCGGTTTTTTCTATTACGTGCGCCATTGTCTCCCTTCTTTCGTGCGATGCAGTGATGTCCAGGAAAATAAGCTCGTCTGCGCCTTGCTCATCGTATTCCGCTGCGAGTTCCCAGGGAATGCCCGCAGATTTTATCTGCTTGAACTCTATTCCTTTTACTACTCTTCCCTCTGGCACGCCGAAATCACAGTCCAAACAGGGGATTATTCGTTTTGCTAACATTTGTGTTCGTCATCTACTATACTATAGATGGAGGGAAAAACAAATAATTATATACGCTAGAAAGGTATAATTATGTGAGAGGTGATCGCGATGCTAAAAGATTATGAGTGGTTCATAAAGATGGATTTTAGTAAATATGCAGGAAAATGGATTGCTACGATAGATAAAAAGGTCATAGCAGATGGTGACGATGCTGAGGTGGTTTATAAAGAGGCAAAGAGAAAATACCCGGCTAAAAAGCCTTCATTGGCTAAGATACCAACTGGAGATACATTAATTCTATGACTATTGTGTTTAGATACCGTGAAGAGGCATCAGAGATAACCGGGAATATTCTTCGTCCAGTGGCATCCTTGGAATTCAAGAGCCTGGACGGTGAGTGGATTGAAATACGGATGAATGAGCTAGAATTTTCGATTTGTGTTGCATGGGCACTTGAGGAAGATGGAGATTTTAATAAGGCGAAAGAGGTCGAAAGGATTGGATTGGATGAGGTATGAGGGATTCAACGGATTGCCTTTGCTTATTTCTTGGATAGGCAAATTGTACATGCAGATTTTGGTTGCTTGAACTCTATTCCTTTTACTACTCGTCCACAAGGCACACCAAAATCACAGTCCAAACAGGGGATTATTCGTTTTGCTAACATTTTATTATTCGATTAAATAATGATTTTCTGGATAGGTCTATAAGGTCCACAGGCTTGGATAAACATCTCAGTAATTCGCCATAAAATTTGAAAAAGACGTTAGATCTTATCCCTTCTACTGCTAAGTCAATATCGTCAGACTCTGAATCCCTATCTAATGATGACCCAAACAGATAAATGGATGAAACTTTATATTTTTTGCACACAGGCTAATAATCTCTTTGTCCCTTTTACTTATCATATTCATTCACCGTATGATATTAATTATTAGCTACACTCTTTATATTTATTTCTACAGCGCCGAATTTCGGATAGCGTTTCCTGCATATACGATGTCGCCGAAGGCAGTGTCCCAAAGGGCAAGGGCGTTAGCCCGTAGCGTATACGCTGTGTTATCTGTTGTCGCCCGTCATGGTATTGAAAATGCTTTCTGTAATTCTCCCTTTCCATTATATCCGATAGTTTTATTCCTAAAGTATCCCAACATTTTATCTTTTTCTTCACCCAACAGACCAGTGGTTGAAATGTATTTATAAATATCTTCCCAAGTTACTCTCATAAATTCCCTCTTTTCATTTTGCTTAATGTACTTTCCGAATTCCAACTCAATATCTTTTTCTTCATTTTTTCTTACAAGATTCAGCAAGTAAAAATTCAAATTTTCGTTATCTGCCATCAAAGCTCCAATTAACCAGAATCTCATTAATTGATAATAACCAGCATCCATAATATTTTCGACAGGTTGGTTCAGGAAATAATCGCCTTTACTGTACCTTCTTACCCTCTCTGCTCTATCTTCTGCTGTATGATTTTTATTGAAATCGATTTTATTTAGGGCTCTCAGTTTTGCTTCAATAAAAAATAGAACATCATCGCTTTTAACAACTAAATCAGGCTCGGAACTTCTTTGTGGGCTTTCCCAAAATTCTGCTCTTGCCTTTTCCAGCTCATTCCGCACCTTCTGTTGAGATTGTGAATATGACCAGTAGATTACTTCGGGGCTTTTCACTAGAGAATTGTGCAATCCTTCTAAGAATCTATGCAGCAATTTAGTTCTTTCCAAAAACCTAAAAACATTCCAACTCAAAGCATCTTCGCTATTGTCATGATATAATTGGTATTTCACTCTCTTTACTTGCATCATATTATCAAAAAGAACTTTGTCGCCACCATCGTACCACAATAAATTATCCCTATAATTTTCATAAATAAATGTGGTAGGGGTAATATAGATTCCGTGCTCCTTACAGAAATAATCTCGGAATACATCTCTTGCCTCAGAAGTTTTTCCTTTATCAAGGTATGAATCTAATCTCTTTTGATCCCCTCTATTCATCTTCTTAACATTTACTTTACAACGTTTAACGGGGCATTCAACCGTTGTTTCGGTGGTTTTAATCCTTTCCTTCAATTCTTTTATGCCGAGCATTTTCAACTCTCCTCATAATCAAGGTCAAGGGCGATTTTAGATAACGTTTCCAGCATATACGACGTTGCGACCGTAGGGAGCAATGTCCCGAGGGGCGAGGGCGTAAGCCCGTAGCGTATATGCTGTGTTATCTGATGGCCGGATTATACATATTAGAAGGTAAGCTACGTCCCCTTGAGAAAATTATAACTATCGCAGTTTGGGCATACAAAAACCAAGTTAATTATTTGTCCTCGATTAACGTTTTGACAAATAATATTTCCACATGCTCCGCAAAGATAATTATCACTACCGTTACCTTTGATAATGGCAAATTTACCTTTTTTGTTAAATTTAAGAACAGCTGCGGTTCCTTCTTCAGGTTTTGGTATAATTTCCATTGAATAATCACTCATCTTTTACCCTCCATATCTGACCAATAATGAACATTGAACTTTTAAATGAGTGAATTTCAGGAATAGATAGTAGTAGTTTGTCATTTTCTTTATAAAACTTTAAATTTCCATCCATATCAAGAATTTCAATTTGAGATGAAGCTAACTTTTTTAAGATATACGAATCAACAATATTATTTCTGTGTTGAATAACATTTCTTATTAATATATTTTTATAAATATTATCTAATTCTTCTCTACCATCATTATTCGGATTTAAAATTTTATTGATTAATTTTTGCCTTTCAGAATATTCTTTAAAATCAAAGTCATCACTAATTCTATTTTTAATTTGATTATAAAAATCTTCATTTGAACTAAAATCTAATTTAACGTCTTGTTTTTTAAGCTCTCCAAATTTCCTTTTCCCTGTAAAATGCAAATCAATAAATAATAAAAAAATGTCCTCCAAACAATTATTCCATAAGTGTACTAATTTACCATGAAAAACTTCGGATATAAAATATGGGTAATCATCTCTAAATTTTTTAATATAAACTATTGGAATTGGTTCAATATGTAGATTAGTTCCTACTTTCGGAGATATAGAAGCTCCATCACCAATCTGACCCAGAGTTTCCTGTCCCAGTCCATACATTGTGGAAGCAGCTAATAATTTCATAAAAGTTGAATTAATATTAGTGATTAATCTATCAATAATATTATTTAAATTATTTTTATACGATTTCATCTTTCTATATCGATATACCTCCTTTGAACAGTTCTAACTGAATCCGGCTTTCCGATAACATCGGTATATCTGCAATATTGCGCATATGCAACCCTATAGATAAATCTCCTATCTCCTTGATTTTTCTTCTTCGCATCCTTTTACACCTCCTCCATTTTTTTCCAAACAAATTATCTAATGGGCTTTTTATCTTTCCCATATTCTTATATAAATTTGCAGGTTTTTGCTCCGTTGATAATCCAAATGCGCAAAATCTTAGCATTTACATATCCTCACGAAATTACTCAAAACCTGCAACCCCTTCTTCGATGACTTCTCAGGATGAAACTGAACGCCATACACGTTGTCCTTGCTCACAACCGCGGCTAATTCCACCCCGTATTCTACCGATGCTACCGTAGCGTCCTCATCTCTCGGCACGCAATAATAAGAATGCACGAAATAGAAATAATCGGCATTGGTAATCCCATTCAGCAGTTCTGAATGCCTTTGCAGGTGTAAATTGTTCCAGCCCATGTGTGGAACTCTCACATTTGCTGGTAATCGAACTACTTTGCCGGGTATCAATCCCAACCCTTTTTCCTTGCCCTCTTCGCTCTCTTCAAACAGAATCTGCATCCCAATGCAGATCCAGAGGACTGGCACGCCGGATTCTATAACCTCGATTAACACCTCAGAAAAAGGCTTTAAGTTCCGTATGCAGTCATCAAATGCACCCACGCCGGGAACAATAACGCCTTCCGCCGCTCTCATACCTGGGATATTATCCGCAGTAATCAGCATCGGGTAATCATTCACTTTTTTCAGCCCGTTGTATATGCTGAACAGATTCCCCATTCCGTAGTCTATTATTGCGATCATTTTGCCAGATCATCAAAGAACATCTTCTCCGTATCCCACGGACCTGGACTCGCCTCCGGATGATATTGCACGCATTTTATGCCCAGATAAGCGTTCTCGACGCCTTCAACTGTATCATCATTCGCATTTATCTGCGTTAGGTCTGCTATACCGTCCATCGAGTCTTTATCAACTGCAAACCCGTGATTCTGCGCCGTTATGTACACACGCCCGCTTTTGAGGTCCTTCACGGGCTGGTTCGCACCTCGATGCCCGAATTTCAGTTTGTACGTGTCGCAACCCAGCGCAAGCGCTATTATCTGTAAGCCGAGACAAATACCGAAGATAGGCACCTCACCCGCGAAATCTTTTACCACGCTCATTGCGTTTCTTCCCTGTTTCGGGTCGCCGGGCCCGTTTGAAAGCAGCAAAGCATCGGGTTCCGAACCCCGTACTTCCGATTCCGCGGTATTCGCCGGGAATACGAAGACGTCCAGATTCCTTTCTGCCAAGTTCTTCAATATGTTTCTCTTCACACCCAAATCAATTACCGCTATTCGTTTGCCCTTTCCTTCTATCCTGTACGGCTCCGCGCACGTAACCTGCTCTATTAAATCAAGCTCGGAAATATCCGGTTGCGTTCTTGCGAGTTCTAACGTCTTCGCTTTTTCTTCCTCCCCGCAATCCTCTGCCACTTTCAAACATGCTTTCATCGTGCCGTATCTTCTCGTCTTTATCGTCAGCATCCTCGTGTCTATTTCGCTTATCGCAGGCACACCTTCTTCTCTAAGGAAGTCCTCTATGCTTCGCGTACTCTCGTAATACGATGGGAACTCGCATTTCTCACGCACCACGAATCCTTCCACTTTTATTCCGTCTGATTGGAATTTAGCTCCGCTCACACCGTAATTACCGATGAGCGGGTAGGTGAGCATCAATATCTGTCCCTTATACGAAGGGTCGGTTAGCGCCTCTTCGTAACCCGTAAACGGGGTTGCAAACACGAGTTCGCCCAATGCGGTTCCCTCCGCGCCCCAACCTTCTCCTTCTACTACGGTTCCGTCCTCAAGTGCGAGAATTGCTTTCATGTCCCATTCCAACTTTTGAAATACTCATTTATTGATTTCACTTCCATTTCTCTACCTTTCATCCCCAATATCGCAGATGCCGCCGCCTTCGCCGCCTGCATTGTTGTTATATACGGAATACCGAGGTCTATACAAGCCCTTCGTATCTGGGATCCATCCTTATAGGATTGTTTATCAGTAGGCGTGTTTATCACCAGCTTTATCTCTTGCGCGTGCATCATTTCAATCACATTCGGAGACCCTTCTTGTAATTTCTTTAACTTCTTAGCGTCAATCCCGCACTGCCTTAGATACTCCACAGTGCCTTCTGTGCCAACGATTGACAGCCCCGCTTTTTTTAATTTCCGCGCAACAGCTCCTATCACCTCTCTGTCCTCTTTACATACCGAGACAAAGACCTTGCTGCCTATATCCAGAGGTAAAGGATTATCAGCCGCGAGTTCAGACTTGAAGAATGCCTTATCGAATTCGTAATCTATTCCCATCACTTCGCCCGTGCTCTTCATCTCAGGTCCTAAAACAGTGTCAACACCCTTCAATTTCGAGAATGGCAATACAACCTCCTTCACTGCTACATGCCCCGGTTCTACCTCTTTAACTCCCAAATCACGTAATTTATGCCCCAGCATCACCTTAGCGGCGAGCTTCGCAAGTGGTATTCCCGTTGCCTTCGCAACGTACGGTATCGTCCTACTCGACCGCGGATTCACTTCCAGCACGTAAACCACGCCATCTTTAGCCGCCATCTGAATGTTAAGCAGCCCTATTATCTGCAAATTGAGTGCTATTCGCCTTACATAGCCCCTCACAGTCTCTATAATATCCGGGGATAATGATTGCGGTGGAATAACGCAAGCGGAATCGCCGGAATGTACTCCTGCCGCCTCTATATGCTCCATTATCGCACCAATCAGAACCTCCTCGCCATCGCATACCGCATCCACGTCTATCTCAGTGGCTTTTTCCAGGAATTTGTCTATTAGCACCGGCTTCTCCTTCGATACACGTACCGCCTCACGCATGTATCTAACCAAATCTTCTTCGTCCTGCACTATCTCCATTGCTCTGCCACCTAAGACGTAAGAGGGACGAACAAGCACTGGAAACCCTATCCGCGATGCTACTCCCTTCGCGCCTTCTACCGAGGTTGCATAGCCGCTATCAGCCTGTGGAATTCCCAAACGGATCAGGAACTTGCTGAATCTCTCACGGTCTTCGGCAATATCTGTGTGCTCCGGGTCCGTACCCATGATTACCGTTTTTGCCCCCAACCGTTCCAGTTCTTCCTTCAGCGGCACCGCTAAGTTAACCGAGGTCTGACCGCCAAACTGCACCATCACACCGTTATAATTCTCCTTCTCTATCACGTTCATCACGTCTTCAAGCGTCAAAGGCTCGAAGAAGAGCTTGTCCGAGGTATCGTAGTCGGTGGATACGGTCTCTGGGTTGTTATTAATTATGTGTGCCTCTATTCCTTCCTCCTTCAGCGCTTTGACCGCGTGCACGGTGCAATAATCGAATTCGATCCCCTGCCCTATCCGGATGGGTCCTGCGCCGATGATCAACACCTTCTTCCGTGCAGAAGGCTTCAATTCGCACTCTGTTTCGTAAGAGGAATAGAAATAAGGCGTTTTCGCCTCGAATTCCGCGGCACACGTGTCTACCATCTTGTAAGTGGGAATAACGCCTTCTTGCCGTCGGAGGTCGCTTATCTCCTCCCGACTTCTCCCGGTTAGCGCTGCGATCCGCTCATCGGTGTAGCCCATTCTCTTCGCTTTCCTCAAATTACCGTCGAGATCATCCTTCAACGCTTCCTCTATCTGCGTCAGCAACTCTATTTTTTTAATGAAAAACTGGTCTACGCAGCTCAGCTCAGCTATCCTCTCTACGCTAAAGCCAAAGCCGCTCTTCAACGCCTCGTAAACCGCGAAAATACGATCGTCCGTTGGAGTTTCTAAAAGATATTTCAACTCAGATTCAGACCATTTATCATACCCCGCTCCAAAGTCCTTGTCTATGTCTAAGGAGCGCAGAGCTTTCTGTAACGCCTCTTCAAAAGTTCTCCCTATCGCCATTACCTCGCCGGTGCTCTTCATTGACGTCGTCAGCGTTCTATCCGCAGCCGGGAACTTATCAAAAGGCCAGCGCGGTATCTTCACCACGACGTAATCTATCGCGGGCTCGAAGGATGCGGGCGTCTCCTTCGTTACGTCATTCCGTATCTCGTCCAGATGGAGCCCTATCGCGATCTTCGCCGCTACCCTTGCAATCGGATACCCCGTAGCCTTCGACGCCAGCGCAGACGACCTTGACACGCGGGGGTTTACTTCTATTACTCTGTACTCGCCTTCTTTCAGTGCAAATTGGATGTTACAGCCACCTTCGACCTTTAACGCCCGTATTATCTTTATTGCCGCGGACCTCAGCATCTGATGGTCTTCGTCGGATAGCGTCTGAGAAGGCGTAACCACTATTGACTCCCCCGTATGAACACCCATTGCATCGAGGTTTTCCATGTTACATATCGTGATGCACGTATCCCTCGCGTCACGCATCACTTCGTACTCTATCTCCTTCCAACCAATTACGCTCTCTTCCACTAAAACCTGATGAATTCTCGATACCTGCAGTCCGTAGGATACTATCTCTCGCAGCTCAGCCATCGTCCTCGCTATTCCACCGCCCGTACCGCCTAAGGTGTAAGAAGGTCTGATTACGAGCGGTAGACCCAGCTCAGCCACAACTGCCTCCGCTTCCTCTACGGAATTAACCGTAACACCCCTTGGTATCGGCTCGTTTATTCGTTCCATCGCTTGTTTGAATTTCTCTCGATCTTCCGCGTCGTAGATGGCTTCTAAAGGCGTGCCGAGAACTTTTACGCCGTATTTTGATAGTACGCCGAGTTCTGCCAATTCTGCGGTCATGTTCAATCCCGTCTGTCCACCCAAACCCGCTAATATGCCGTCCGGACGCTCCTTTTCCACTATCTTCGCTACCACGTCCGCCACCAGCGGCTCGATGTATATAACGTCCGCCATCTCAAAATCGGTCATTATCGTTGCGGGATTGGAATTTACAAGTACGACTTCCACTCCTTCTTCTCGCAAAGCCCTGCAAGCTTGCGAACCGGAGAAATCGAACTCGGCAGCCTGCCCTATCTGTATCGGGCCCGAACCTATTACCAGCACTTTTTTAACGTCTTCTGCTTTTGGCACTTCTCTGTTTACTATGCTCTTTGCACAGATAAGAATCTACTTACCGGCACTATTTCTATTCTAACTCCGTCTGCCTCTATGCTTCTTTCATCACCGCCACGGCTTTCCTTAAGCGTTGGAAAAAGGTCGCGCCTCTTCATTGATGCTGTATCCCTATCAATTGCTCCGGTTTCCCACCACGGGTCAAGAAAACCTAAATTGTTGACACAACACTTTTTCTTTTTTACAAAAAGAAAACCTGTGCTAAAAGAAAAAAATCAGTGTAAATCAGTGTTAATCTGTGTCTTAAAGAGAATTACGGCAGTTATACTTTATTTATACAACTATGAGTTCCATAAGTATATAATAGTGTCCTAATATACTATCTTTTCGGATATTACTATACCCTAAAATTAAATCTCTGTTGTTGTACTCATGTGAAAATCTGTGTAATCTCGTGGTTATTCAAGAAAGTTAATCATCCACCTCTTCACCTGTTGCAAGGATAGCGGTCTTCAACGGCTTAACCTTCCTGTACACCTCCTGCGGTGTTTTCTTCGCCCCATCCACTACCAGAAGGTCACACTCAATAGATATACCAAAAAGCCGCTCATTTTCCTTCAAATAAGGTAAAATAAGCGCCCAATCTTCTGCCGTAAGGATCGAGAATTCACCACCGTTTAATTGCTCCTCCACCAGCTTACAATGCGGGTCTCTTATGTAAATCGCACCGCCGGAAGCGAGCGAAAACAGATTTGAACCCGGATATGGCGTATCCTGCTCTATAAAATTACCTTTCTCATCGGGTTCAAGCCCGTTCACCACGACGAAGCCACCGCCGTTCAGCGGGTCGCCAGCCATGAACGATTCCGCTAAATAATCAAGGCATGTCCCGTTTATCACCACACGTGGCTTTCCCACTGCGTTTATAAGCGGTCTGCCAGCCGCATTCCCTAATACGTATGCTTCTCCTCCTTTTGCTCCGTACATAAATGTCTGCCCAACATCACCGAAGACCACAAGCTTTCCGTTCTTCAATATCTGTCCGAGCTGGTCCTGTCCGTTCCCGTGTACGTAGAGTTCCGCACCGTCCATAGACGAGCCGAGATAATCTCCGGAACTGTCGTAAACGTCAATCCGCACACCCGTTGTGCTGGGCCCCAATCCCGAGCCGCAAAAACGCTGACCCTGCGCGTTATAAACAATCAGTCTCCTCCAACCCCTCTGATAAGCCCTTACGATTAGTCTCGCATCGCTCTCTTCTCCTTCCGGTGGAAACTCCGCCGCATCTACTATCAAAATATCTTCTCTCCTATCTGGAGGTCGTAAACTATCTTTATTCGACCAGCGAATCAGGTGATAGATACCCCTGCTTTTAGCTTCTATCGCCGGTGTCGCATCAAATATCCTGTGTAGTGCTTCTTTTACTATCTGGACTGCTGAACTCCTCTTTTTAGTACCCGTGTCATACCTGCGGTCGTTAAGGAGTGTCAAGCCATCTATCACTATCCCCTTCTTTCGTTCGTCTTCCTTTGCACACTCTGTAAGCTCTGACGCAGTCCATCGCAGCTTGTTGCAGTCCCAGTCCTTAACGCCCCGCTTCAAGAACTCGAATAAACTCAGTGGACTCTTCAATTCCGCCTCTATCCGCTCTCTTTGTCTATCGCTATCCGGTGGAAGCGTGACGGGCTTTGTGAAATCGCAGTGCGTCTGATATTCGGGTGTTTTAACAACTTCACCGAACTTATTAGTGCATACGAGAGTTTTCTTCTCTGCACCACCTATTGTGAATATGAAAGCTCCTCCATCGGTATAGCTCCCGCCTCGTGCATTCCAGTACTTATCTGCAACCGAAGGAAATCTTTTATCCTCCTCTGATAAACTCTTAAGCGTTGCGTCTATTGCTTGCTTTTCCGAACCGATGAGCCCTATCCGGACATCTTCGCCCTCTACAAGTGCAAATACCTGCGGTCTCAGCATAGAGGTGTCCGTTATCCCAATCAACTGGAAATAGTTCTCGTAAGGCTCGTTTCTCGCAATTATAAAGAACCAGGGTCCATCGGGCGACCCGTGTATATGCGAGGTCTGTATAGCGTGGTATATCTCCTGCTTTTCTGCTGGTAGCATATCAAAGTCAAGCTCGGTCGTGGGTGCCATCGCCTCAATAATGTACTCCAGCGGATAGTTATACTCCCGGCTTAAAAGGTCAAATAGCAGAACGGCAACCTCCGTATCGGTCAGGAATAGCGGATGCCTACCACGCTGTTCAAGATATTCCACTACGGAGTGGTAGTTGGCAAAATCACCATTGTGCACGAGCGCTTCATGCATGCCCATGAATGGGTGTGCACCGCCGGGATGCCAGATCCTGCCCCTTGTGGGATAACGTTGATGCGCTATCCAGACGTGAGCTCGGAAATCCTCGAGTTTATAGTATCTTACAATGTCCTCGGCATAGCCCACGATCTTCAGGATCATCATATTCCTGCCGTGAGAGAGCACAAACGCCCGCTTCTCGCCGAGTGAGGCGTAGAACTTCGTATTGATTTTGAAGCTATTCTGGTAGATGAACTCGTCTTCTGCCCTTCTTCTGTCAATGTCTCCCAATTTAGTTTCGGTTATGAATCTGTCAAGCACGCCCTCTTTAACCCGGACAAAGTACCGCCACACATCTGGCGGTTTTGTCTCTAACCCCTCTACCTCACGATAATCCGAAACGGTTGGCATCTGCTCGGACTTGTCAACGTCCAGTAAAGGCGTTATGAACTCCTCTTCTATCTCGCTCCGGGCTTCCGGGTCGAGCAGTGCTATCTGAAGCAGATAATCATCGTCAAGCATTGACTCTGTAACGCCGAGGTCTTCGTAAGAGAGTCCAACCGCGGCGATACCGCCTCCCTTGCCGTTACCTCGATTATGCATCTGGATAGAGGGTTCAAATATGTGCTTACCTTTGACCGGGATCGTAGATGCGAAACCAACGACTCCGCATCCCCCTTCTACTTCGGATTTGT
>JAUWPM010000122.1 GCA_030611585.1 Methanosarcinales archaeon
CCTAAACGAGCTGCTAACTCACCGTAATCCACGAGGTTGCCCATATTCTCTAAGGCTGCGTACATTCCGTAATCCGGTAAACCGTATCTTGCCATTTTGTTTATCCTAAACCCTTTGAGGGTTTTTCCGTGCTCATTATTCCCCCGTTTCTCCTATGTATCTATTAAATTCCACGGCTTCACCGGTTGCTTCGGGCCCTTCTCTTAGAATAGATAAACTTAATAGAAACGCATGGTTATACCTTATATCCTCGTTATAGCCGCTTGCTTTTAACTGATAAGGCTCTATACCTATAAGATAATTATCCTCGAATTCTATAGCCATATTATCACCTAAGTAATAACCACCTCGGTTTAAAGGGTATAACTGGCTTTCATGGAAATAAACCCTCAGACCTGCTAAGCCGGCATGTCCAGGTAAAACCCATATCTTTACGTTTCTTATTACACCACAACTTATCTTTAGCTTCTCCTCGTAAGGTTGCTCTTTAGAAGTTTCCTTTGGGATTGTTATCCTAAAAAAGAAGTTCACTCTTCGGTGCCTATTATATACACTATCTCCGTGTTTCCATCGCCCTGGATATATAACTTTGATATGTCCACGTGATGTAGTATTAGGGAGTTACCGGTGGTTAACGGATAGTTACATTTACCGCCTCTACCAACGGTTATCGCCGTACCGGATAATAATATCTCTATCCGTGCTAAAACGGTTGACTCCTTCTCTATTTGTAACTCGTGTTCATGACTAAATGTAAATTGCTTCTCATATACCGCGCCTTTCATTATTCTTTCTACCTCCTTTTTGCTAAAACTTCTAACTCCTTCAATTCTATTAATATTTCTACTAATATGGTTTCCATATGTTCTATCTTATATAAAAGATAAATAAATAGGGGTAAAATAAAAACCCCTAAAGCTGTTAATATTGTGTCGAGCATTGTTTAGTACGGTCTTAGCTGTTCTAAGAATAACTGATTCTCCGGACTACTTCCCACCGTGCCTGCGGTTACGTCTAATTTGAGGTTACCTAAAGCCCTTACATCATACCAATCCTCTATGTCGTTTTGCACACCGAAATCAAAGCAATAGGTCATGAAAGGCAGTAAACCCTGGACTTCGCCTGTTAGTATCCCGGCAGCTTCATTCTGAATTACTAAGTTTTGGCATGATTCTAAGGTCATTGAGTGCGCATAAACGAGTTCGGATTGCATGTAGCACGTTTTTTCATAACACGGTGCTGGAAACGCTGTGAACTCAGTACCTGATGCTACCTCGAACTTGAATTGCTCTCTGACTTTAGGATACAAGTTTGCGATTATCTTGTTGTATTCACGGGTGTCCATATCCAACGGTATCTTCTTATCTTGATTCTCGGATAGCTTTACGTTTGTGATTCCGTCACGAGGCATCTTATCGGTTGAATAGCCCCTGAGAAACATCTTTCGCATAACGTAATCATTTGGCATCGTTATGTATTTGTGCGCGCTGTTCGTTGGAGTCCATGATTCTACCTCTTTGCGCAGTATGAATCCCTGCGGGGATATGGTTTTCTCATCGAATATATCCGCTAAAATACAGTATGTCATTGCAGTCGCGCTGGCGTCCATATTTAGCTTATCGTATTCCACGTTTAACACTGGGTTTTTAAACTTAGTCGGATCGAATGCAAGCTCTTCATCCCATAACAAACGCCCGAAGTCAACGGTTAAATCGAAATAAGCCTGTAAAGCTTGCCCGTCTGCGTAATACGATAAAGGTAGCTCTCTACGGTCGTAAAAAGCCGCTGCCATTGCCTGTTGACCGGTTAAACTCATAAGTACGTCACTGCCGTCAAGCAACTCTATCTTTTCTATAGTACTTACAGGGTGCGCAACCGCAGTTGGTACTCCGGTATCGGTTGTTACGTTTGCAATAAAGTGTAGCCTACTTATAGGATCTTCGATAAACAATTCATGTCTATCCGTGCCGGCTGTGCCAAGGTCTTTGTCCTCCGTAATATACACTGTTCTATAATTCATGACTACCTACCTCCGATACCACGTTTCTTTTCCATGCACTTAGACATCGCTATCTGATACTGTTTAGACTTCTCCGCTCTCTGTTCGATAGTTGTTGCCGCCATAGTATCGACTTTCTTCTTACTCTCTTCGATACACTGTGCCCGTTCGTCGTAGCCCTCCATATAACGCTCGGTCATATGTGCGCTTGACTCTTCCCATCGAGCCGCCGCAACCGGTACTCTATTCTCCCATCTATGGGCATCCGCAGCTTCTTTCATCCCGGCTGCTGTTCTCCCGCTATCCATTGCTTTGTCAAATCGAGCCTTCATAACGTCCAGCTTCTTCAACGCCGCAGTGTTAGGGTTTACCTCAGCGTCTTCCATCCCTTTCTTATGCCATTTTCCCGAAACGCTTACACGTTCGGTCATCTTCGCTTCTACATCGGTTTTGCTTTTTACCATTTTGTCAAACCTCCTTTTTGATATACCTCCCCCTTTATCCCCGCGCAAGAAAAGCGAAGGGTAAAGATAAGATAATTACATATAGAGAAGTATGTCTATATAAAGGTTTTAGTTTATGTAGTTTTTAGTAGGATACCGAGGAGTGGGGGGTGAAGTATATAGTTTTTGAGGGATTTATATAGATTTTAGAGAATTATGGGGATATATGTAGATTTTGAAAGGAGAAGTTTAAGGTTATTAAAAAGGCGTGGGAGGGTTACAAAGGTCGAAAACGGAAAAAGGAGGGGTAAAAACGGACGGAGAGCCGGAAAAGTGGGGAAAATATCGTGTTGTCACTACCTGCATATATGCAGGTGGTGGAAAAAATGAGGGGGAAAGCGGGCAGGAAAGGGGTGATCAAAGGAGTTTAAGGGAATTCCCCGCTGGGCTTATAT
>JAUWPM010000087.1 GCA_030611585.1 Methanosarcinales archaeon
CATCTTAACTATGGTTCCTGTCTTCGGAATGTCCTTACAAAAGATTGTAGTGCAGTTGGGGGGTTGAAAAATGGCTTCCGATACATCCTTTCCCACCTTCCTTCTATCAATGTCAAAGGCAGCTACCACTTCAATACCATAGGGCTTGTAACCACCGATCTCCCAGTGCATCAATCCGATAGCCTCTTTGCTATCTTTATTTCTATAGTACTCAATACCCTGCAGTAATGAACTTGCGCAGTTACCAATTCCTACAATCCCTATTTTGATTTTGTCCATAAGCAATTATCTCCCGTCTATTCTAATGCCATAGTTAATGTAAAGGTATATATTCAAACTTACTTCGCATATCCCGCCTATTCAGCGTTATATCCGAACCTGTTCCATCTATATCCTTCTGGACGAACTTCAATCAGCACCTACCTTTCTTCATTCTTCTCCTGTATTAAGTTATTAAGTTATCCGAGCCCGCCCCGACCGCCATGTCCATCATGCCACCCACCCGAAGTCACATACCCCGTACTTAAGTACAAGGCCTGCCTTTAAGCACGAGTGCCTATGACCTCTACTACCCTTTTATCACAGGATTATAAAAGCTTTTCGATTTTTTATGCTGCCCTCCAAAAAGTTTGTTATAAAGCGATATGTACCAGGCTTTGTGCACTCTAAACTCTAAGTTTTCCTTTTCTTCATCTATCACAATTTCTTCCGCCACCTCTGCCACGTCCCCGAGCAACACCTTCCCGCGATACTTAGGCGAAAAGACTAAATGATCAGTCAGCAAAGAAACCGTGTGATTGTCATGACGAAGATCGTTTCTTGACCACACACTAAAACATATCCGCCAACTCGTTCACAATCTCCTCGGCGATTATTCTTTTCGGACCATTCACGTGCTTTATGCCCTCTACATCTTTGCGTAGTATGTAAACGTCGTTCTCTTCCGTTCCTATTCCCCCCTTGCCAATGTCATTTGCAACGACCATCTCAAGGTTGTAGTGCTCCATCTTCGCCCTCGCCCTTCGTATCAGTTCCTCATCTGAAACGTTCGTCTCCGCTTTAAAGCCCACGATAACAAGTTCAGGGAATTCGTTCCTTGCCTCTTCTATCAATTTCCTGGTAGGCGTGAAATGCAAATGCAAATCACCGCCAGAGGAGATCTTTACGTCTGATGGGTCAACCGCGAAATCCGCGATTGCGGCTGAGGAAATAAGCACGTCATATCCCCTGCGAAGCTCGTTCATGCACGTATCAACCATCTCATTTGCGGTCTCCACCCGCAACTCGTTTATTCCCATCATCTTCAACTCTTTGCTGTGCACGAGCGTGACCTCCGCACCCTGTTTATACGCCTCCTTCGCTATCTCCATTCCAGTCCGACCCGAGCTTCTGTTGGTCAATATCCGTATAGGGTCAATCGGCTCGGCGGTGGGTCCACCGGTTACGAGAACGCGTTTCCCCGCAAGGTTTTGGGGTGAAAGTACATGCTCAACGGTAAGAATTATTTCCGGAATGAAAACGATCTTCGCGAGCCCTTCTTGAATTTTCGGCCCTAAGACTGTGACACCAAGCCGTCGTAACTTCTCCAGGTTCTCTACCAGAACCGGACTGTTATACATAGACTCGTGCATTGCGGGCACGATGATGATGGGAATGCCCGAGCCGAACGCAGTGGTTGCAAATATCGTCACCGGCGTATCCGATACACCCATAGCGATTTTATTGAGCGTGTTTGCCGTGCACGGCGCGATGATGAAAAGGTCTGCCGAGCCTTCCATACCCAGAAACTCCACGTGCTCGATGTCCCCCATCAATTTCGTTATCACTTCGTGCCCCGTAGCGTAATGGAGAGTGTAAGGATGAATTATCTCCGTCGCCGCCTTGCTCATCACGCTGTAAACATCCGCACCATGCCGTATCAATTCGCGTGCGAGTTCAAACGCCCTCACTGCCGCGACAGAGCCCGTAACACCTAAAACTATCTTCTTTCCCCATAACGAATGACTCTTTGTACCTTTTATCCTTAGGGTTGGGTGTGGACCCCTCTCTTTTTCCACCATTTTCCTTGGATTGATGTATGCATGGACCGGTCGGGATTTGAACCCGAGGCCTCTCGCACGCCAAGCGAGTGATCTTCCAACTGATCTACCGGCCCTTACTTTCACTTACGTTACAGATACCTTGAAACGTCCTCTATCATCCGCTCGCAATAGAAGCACCTGAACCTGATGGGATTTTCGCTCACCGTAATGAACCGGGATATAACCGGCTCTCGTTCTGCATTGGATATGCAATTGGGATTTGCACAGCGAATAATGCCCTCTATTGACTCAGGCAGGAAGACCTTATGCTTTGCTACTACTTCGGAATCCCGTATTATGTTTATCGTTGCTTGTGGTGCGATCAGCGCGATTTTATCCACCTCATCAGGCTTAAGCTCCCGATCTTCCACTTTTACTATGTCCTTCCTCTCCATCTGCTTGCTTCGCACGTTCATCACTACGCTCAACGCTGCATCCGTCCTCGCATGTATCCCCAGGATCTTCAGCACGTTCAGCGCCTGCCCCGCCGCAATATGGTCAATCACCGTTCCGTTTTTGATTGGCACTACTTTTAGCTCTTTCTTCATTCCCCGCCACGTCCTCAATACATAAAGATGTCACACGTTATAAATTAATTTTCTACTTTCTCACTGTGGACACGGCATAAAAATGAACATCACGATCTTTGCTACGCGTGGGTGATCATCGTACTTCTTAATATACGATTAAACTGCATATTATACCAATAAGGGGGATATCCAAAAATGAATTCATTCAGCCAGCGTTAGCGGAAGTTTGACGCTGACGAAACGCGGAGGATTTTCGCATGAATGATAGTGTGCTTTTGTTAGGAAACGGTATAAATCGGTTATCGAACGAATATTCATGGTCAGAGTTGTTAGATGACTTAATCAAAGACATAGGAAAGTCAGAAGTTATAAAATACAAGGAAGCAAAACCGTTTACACTACTTTATGAAGAGATTTATTCGAGGGCACTCAAGCATTTGCAGCGTAAAGAGCTAAGATTAAAGGAAAAAATCGCGGACCTCGTACTCCGCAAGTTTATGCCGAATGCGTTTCACGCGAAACTTTTGAATTTGGATGTCGCGCACATACTTACTACTAATTACGATTACAATTTAGAGAGAGCTGTTTCTAAAACACAGGGAAAGGTTACAAATGTACTGAAGGAGACAAAATATAATCTGTTTAGAAGAAGAGAAGTTAATGGCACGTATATCTGGCATTTACACGGCGAGGCGGACATCCCTAACAGTATTACCCTGGGTCATGAGCATTATGTGGGCTACTTGCAAAAGATGGGGAATTACCTGAAGGATAAAATATCGTCGACAAGTAAGGGAGAGAAAAAAGCAATACGATCTCCATTACAGAAATCGATTTTTAAACAAGAAAAGTTCGAGGAGTTTGACGAAGCTACTACCGTTTATTCGTGGGTTGATTTATTCGTTATGCATGACGTTTATATACTTGGCTTATCGTTAGATTATACGGAGATCGACCTGTGGTGGCTGCTCATATTTAAGGAGCGACTGAAACATGAAAGGAGAATCAATTCAGGGAAAACTTCTTATTATTGCTTTTATCCCCATACAAGAGATAAAAAAGAAGAAGCGAAACTCTCGTTATTAGAAGCGTTAGGTGTTAACGTAATAAAAAAGGATGCAGGGGAAAACTATGAGAATGCGGGGTATGCTTATGATGAGTTCATCAATAAATTTCCTAAGGTGGGCTGAGTATGGATAGAAAAGCGAAATTGGAGATGCTGCAGCGTTTAAACGAAGTCCAGCTACGAAAGAATGTAATGATACCGCTGTTTGAAAAGGTGGGGAAGTTTAAGGATCTTAGAGACTGCCATGGGACAAACGAATTTGGGATAGATATACAATTCTACGAGGAGATTGGAATCGGGGAGCGGTTATACTACGGTGTTCAGCTAAAAACCGAAGACATAAGTGGCACATCGGGCAAAAAGGGAAACATAAAAACAATCATTGATCAAGCAGAGGAAGCTCACAACAAAGAATTCTATTGCGTTGAGGAGAAAAGGAATAGAACCATAGACCGATTTCATGTTGTGACTACGGGTAATATTGCACTAAAGGCTGAGAAGATTATTAGAGACTCGCTTGCCAAGCACAACTTAGGAAAAATAATCTCCTTTTGGAATAGAGAAAGGCTTCTCGACTTTATGGATGAGTATTGGCCTAATTATTTCTTCCCCGAGCATAAACATTTCAAAAATTATTTCAACGCCATGAAGACCGATTTCGAAACGATAAAAGACATCACGGCAATCGGTCAGAAAGAACCAGTGCCATTGGAGCACATTTACGTGTCACTGAGGCTAAGTGAAAAAATCAAAACAAGTGAAGTATTATGTGATAGTGTAGAATTCACAATAAAATTAAAAGAGCCTCCGATTTCTGTCGTGAAGGGACGAACTATAGCGGAAGAGAAAATAGAGAGAAGAGAAGTAGAACGATGTGCAGAACGAGAGCGGGTTCTTGATGCCGATAGGGCAGTGGAAGATTATGATAAACTGGTAATTGTTGGTAACCCAGGTTCTGGTAAGACGACGCTGCTGAAACATCTCGCACTCAAAACATGCACGGCAAATCTGGAGCAGCAAGAACGAACCTGCGTGCCTATTCCCGTCACATTGCGCGAATTCTCAGAAAGCAAAAAGGATTTAAGAGGGTTTATTGGCGATATATTTGAAAAATACCAGTTCCAGAAGGCAAAGGAGTTCGTGGAGGCAGATTTGAAGAGCGGAAAGTGTCAACTGCTTCTTGACGGCTTCGATGAACTGGCAACGATAGAGAGCCAGGAAAAAATTGCCCGTGCCATTCACGAATTTATCGAAACATATCCGAAATGCCAGATGATCGTGACGTCCCGGATCGTCGGTTACCATGACGAACTGCGCGGTTTTACCAAATTAGAATTGATGGAGTTTAACGATAAGCAAATCGAGCAGTTCATACAGAACTGGTTTAGTGAAACCAATCCCGAGAAAGCGCAGTCAATGTATAGAGCAATCAAGGAGAATGGACAGATAAAGAAACTTGCTCGCAACCCGTTGATGATTGCAATCATTGCGATTATCTACGAGGAAGATAAAAAGCTTCCTCAGAAAAGGGCAAAACTATACGAACTCTGCGTTGAGGTACTGCTGAGCAAATGGGACATGCAGAAGAGACTCAAAAACAAATATCCCTCCCCAGATAAGAAAGAGTTCATTCTCAGAAAATTAGCCTTCTACGCCCACAGCAGCAATAAAAGAGTCATGACCGAGACCGATGTTATACAGGAAATGCTCAGGTATTTCTCTCAATTACGATTGAAAAGAGAGGACGCAAAACCGTTCCTCGATGAGATCTGGCAAAGAAGCTACCTGCTCAGGCAGATCTCAATGGACAGTTACGATTTCCTCAATCTATCGTTCCAGGAATATTTCACTGCCTTAGAATTAAGAGAACGGGAAGATGGTTTGTCAACGATTATCGAGCATTTACCAGAATCTTGGTGGGAAGAGCCCACACTGCTTTATGCAGGGATAAGCCAAGACGCAACGGCTCTTATCACAAGAATACAGGAACAAGTGCCTGAAGATATATTTTACAGCAACCTCATGCTCTTCGGGGAATGCATTGCCGACGCAGAGTTCACCGAGCCTCCTTTAAGAGACCGGATTGTCAACGACCTCTGGTCGCTCTACCAAACTGCGGAATTCGCTCCGCTCAAAGAAAAAGCAATCGGAGTTCTTGCGCTCATTAAACCTGAGAACATCATTGATTCATTGATAAAGGATTTGGAGGCTAAAGAAAGTTCTGTTCGATGGGACGCCGCATATGCGCTTGGAGGAATAGGAAGCGAGCAGGCGATAGACCCACTACTAAACGCACTTACTACGGATACAGATAGTTCTGTTCGAGGGAGCGCAGCATATGCGCTTGGAAGAATAGGAAGCGAGCAGGCGATAGACCCGCTACTAAACGCACTTACTACAGCTAAAGATCGTTATGTTCGAGGGATCGCAGCATATGCGCTTGGAAGAATAGGAAGCGAGCAGGCGATAGACCCGCTACTAAAAGCACTTACTACAGCTAAAGATCGTGATGTTCGAGGGAGAGCAGCATATGCGCTTGGTGAAATAGGAAGCGAGCAGGCGATAGACCCGCTACTAAAAGCAATTACTACAGCTAAAGATCGTGATGTTCGAGGGAGAGCAGCATTTGCACTTGGAAGAATAGAAAGCGAGCAGTATATATACCCTCTACTAAAAGCATTTACTAAAGCTAAAGATCGTGATGTTCGTGTGAGTTCATCATTTGCGCTTGGTTAAATAGGAAGCGAGCAGGCGATAGACCC
>JAUWPM010000016.1 GCA_030611585.1 Methanosarcinales archaeon
GAGTGGCAGATACGCGCCTGGTGGTCTACGTTGTTCGTGCCCCAGAAAGCAGCTAACTTCCGGTATATATAGCACTCCTCGTTGTCCATCTTTGCAGAGCCCAAGAACATCACTGAATCCGGACCGTACTTGCTTCTCGCTTCCGCCATCTTCGTTGCAATCTTGTCTAACGCCTCGTCCCATGAGATTTTCACCCACTTGCCGCCGCGCTTCTCCATCGGCGATTTCAATCTTCGCTCTGAGACTGTTGTCTCTCTCGTAGCAGCGCCTTTGGAACACATTCCACCTGCATTTATCGGATGGGTCGCCCATGGTTCCATGCCGGTAAACACGCCGTTCTCGACCTTTCCGTAGAATCCGCAGCCTACTGAACAATTAGCACAGATGGACTTCACAAAACTCACTCCTGGCGAAGGAGCCGCACTTGCTGGTTCAATAATCAAGTCACCAAGCTTTGATGGATACGCACTGACACCGCTGATCCCACTAAGAGCCGCTGCAGTTCCTACGGCACTCAATTTCGTGAACGTTCGCCTAGACATTCTGAAATCGCTACTACTACCAATCAAATTTCCTTTTGTCGCCATTATTTCACCTCTTTCTCCTTCTATTTTACCTCCTTAATTACATCACGATAGCTTTCACTATATATAAAAGCTTTTCGGTTTTGATACCGTCATTCAAAATTAAGACACATAGAGGAACTTTATATCGGATAGGTAAAGGGGCGCGGGTCCCGCTTTGGGTTGGGTAAGCGGTTAGCAATCCAAAACGGGTATTACGCAATTTACGGTGATATTACAACTTTCTCTGTTGCTCTCTCCCCCTGTATCTTTGCAATCTCTGCTGGCGTATCGAAAGCTAAAGCACCGGTCAAGCAGGTATGAACACACGCGGGATCTAAACCTTTGTCAATCCTCGGATAGCACGCTATGCACTTTTGCATCAGCCCGTCGCTTCCGAGTGTAGGTGCCCCAAATGGACATGCCCAGCTACAGTAACCGCATCCAATACACCTGCTCTCATCGTTTATAACAATGCCATCTGCTCGTTTGTATATCGCTTTCACTGGACATGCCGTTATGCATGGAGGACGTGCGCAATGGAAGCATGCGAGCGAGAGAAATTCTCTGGACGGGTTTGGATATTTTCCCCCTTCTATTTCTGATACTCTTCGCCACCTCACTCCCATTTCAACGTCGTTTTGCTGTTTACAGGCGACTTCACACGCCCTGCAATTAATGCACCGGTCTATATCAAACAGGAATTTGTACATCATCTTTATCCCTCCCTATATATCCTTACAAATGTCTCATCCATTGGACATACGCCTCCTATTGGGTCTGCGCCAGCTTTGATGAAATCGCCGTCGTTGAGCCCCTTCCCATAGGCTAATTTAAGGTCTGGTGATGTGTGCCCGAACCCATGCAGCATGAAAACGGCATCAGGTCTTATTTGTTCGGTCACCTTTGCTTTTATCTTGCCCTTACTGAGTTCGTTTTCCACCCAGACGTATTCTCCATTCGTGATGCCTAAAACGCCCGCGGTATCCGTATTTATCCAGAGTTCATTTTCTGAGCAGATTTCGTTCAGGTATGCATTGTCAAACGTTGCTGGATTCGCATGCGTATGGACTGCTATGTGTCCGTGCAATAGTCTAAACATTCCACCGGGGGCTTCCTTTGGCGGCTCAAAAGTTGGTAATGGATCAAATCCATTCGCCTCAAGCGTCTTTGAATAAATCTCTATTTTACCTGTGGGCGTTTTTATTTTCATTCCCGCAAGCCCCTTTAGCTCCGGACTTATACCGGATGACCAGATCTCATGGTCTTTGAAATAATCTTTGTCAATTCCGAGTGGGCTGAGCCGGGCGTTAATGTAGTCGTCCAACTCGAAGTCGAAGTAATTGCCGATCCCCATTCTCTGAGCTAACTCCTTGAATATCCAGAATGAATGCTTTGATTCGTACATCGGCTCTACACAAGGCTGGCGTAAAGCGACCTTCGGCGATTTCCCTGCAATGACCATCGGTGGCTCATATCTCTCTAAATAGGTGCACTCCGGTAGGATAACGTCAGCATACCAGGCTGTATCGCTGGGCAGTATGTCAATAGCGACGAGCAAATCGAGCTTCTTGAACGCTTCGATAACTCTGTGTCTATTTGGCATTCCATGCAACGGATTAGAACGATAGACTATCAAGCCCTTTACCGGATAGGGGTCTTCATTTATGATTGCATCGGGCAATAACTGCCATAGCCCGTGGCTTGCGGGAACCAATGGGTATTTGTCTGGAATACCATCCACCCTCTTTGCTGTTATCTCCGGATATGCCGGTGGTTTTATGTCACCCAGTTTCACTCCTCGCAGATAGAAAATCCCTCCCGGCTTGTTTATGTTCCCAACCAGCGCATTCAGAATTAATATGCCTCTACTTATCTGTGTCTCACTTTCGTATCCCTTTGGATGCCAATTTGGATGAGCTACCGCAGGCTTTGTAGTAGCGAACTCCACGGCAATCCTCTCAATTTGCTCTGAGGGAACACCAGTAACTCCTTCCGCCCATTCAGGTGTATATCCACCTATAAATCCCTTTAGCTCTTCGAAGCCATACGTGTATTTAGTCAAGAATTCCTCGTCATAAAGCCCTTCTCTAATAATAACGTTCATCATCGCTAAGACGAAAGCCAGGTCCGTTCCAGGTTTTATGGGTATCCACTCGTCCGCCTTTGAAGCAGTAACCGTAAACCGGGGGTCTAAATATACCAATTTCGCTCCTTTCGTAATAGCCGCGGATAACGCTTGAACGGAACAATTAGCCGGGGTTTCAAAAGTGTTTCTGCCAAAGAGCATGATATATTTCGCATTCTTGTAATCGATGGCATTTCCAATGTGTGCGCCTAACGTTTTCATATCCGCTACCACTCTTGAGATTTTGCAAGTTCCCAGACTTGAGAAGAAATTTGGTGTTCCCAAAGCTTTTTGAAACCGCGATAATAAAGGCGTCATCAAATTGGGGAATTGTATTAGCGCTATGCTCTCAGGCCCGTATTTCGCCTCGATTTCTTTAAGCTTCCCCGCCGTGTAATCTAATGCTTCACCCCAGGATGCACGCTTCCAGCCACCCGCGCCTCTCTCACCGGTCCGTATAAGCGGATATTTAACCCTATCAGGATTGTATATCACCTGTTCTGCCGAATTTCCGCGTGCGCAGAGTTTACCATTTGAGTGTGGCTCCTTTGGATTCCCCTCTATCGTTTTTACTACTCCGCCATTACACGTCACTTTTATTCCACATCTGAATGGACACACCTCACATACGCTATACACAGTCCTTTCTACGTCTACCGGAATCGCACTCGCTGGTTCGACCAGTTCATCCACAAACTTTGTAGGATACGCACTGACATTACTGATGCCACCAAGTGCCGCTGCCGTTCCTAAGGCTGTTAGTTTGGTGAATGCGCGCCTTGACATCATAGTCCCATTAAATAATGTGTTTGCTTCCACATCCATTATTTTACCTCCTTTCTAATTGCCCAACCATATTCAACCATACATGTGTATAGCTAAAATGTAGAGGAGTATATAAAACTTGCTATTTTTAATGAATAGTGTACGTTCGTTTACAAAATCCTGTTTTTTAAAAATATTATATAAAATCAAATGAAATCCAATTTTTTAAAACGAATGTAGACAGAAAAGAAAAAATCTATGGGGTATTTTCAGTTTGCGATAGCTATAAACTAAAAACTCAAAAAAACGTGCAAGAATCACTCACAACGTAACCTTAAGCTCTTCCTTCAGTATCTTAAGCACGATTTCTGAATTCACACTTTCCACACCTTCGATTTCTTTTTTCTTCTCAATAACAGCCCCACAGTTCCCCTGTCCAGGGCACTTAGAGATAACCATGAGGTCAAAATCACCTGTTATGTGATAAATGCAACAACTTTCTTCCAGTTTCGCTATCTCTTCCCCAACCTCTTCAATACTATATCCCGATTTGATTTTTATCCTCGTAATCATGGTGGCCATACCGAGTTCAGAAGTATTGAGAATCGCAGTATATCCACAGATAATCCCTTTTTCAGTCAGCCTTTTTACTCTATCGCTCACCGTAGCAGTGCTGATTTTTATCTTCTGCGCAATCTTCGTGAACGATTGACGTGCATCCAACTGTAGTTCTCTTAATATCTTCTTATCTAATTCGTCCATCTTCTACACGGTTTCCAACAATTCCCCGATCACATGGGCATCCAATAGAATAAACCCTTTTGTAATCTTCGCAATACTCTTGAAGAATTTCGAGGTCTCCCATTCGTATAATCCGTCACAGAACGCTGGCACCCATTTTAATAAATGCTCGTCAAAGAATCTTTTTTGCGAATTCAAGCATTCCACTATTCGTTCATTGTTATCCGCCGCTGATAACTCCTCCTCGCAAAGATACTGCATAAACTTTAGTTCAAACGCGATATGGTCGTCGAGCTCGGGATAATCACGTGATTTCGCGATACCCGCTTCCCGGTACTCGCTCTTCACTTTTAAGAGCGAGCGCCCCATGAGCTTCCCATCTATCCACCATGACTCGTAAGGCTGCACCGAATGCCCGTGAGGAAGGATGAAGAGGCGAGTGTACTCATCTCTCAGCTCTTCCTGTAACTCGTCAACGGTTTTACCCTTGCTCCTCTCCATAAATTCCCGTAACTCACGAAAACCCGCGGATAACTCTTCATTTGACTCTAATGCCTTCTGATCAGGGAGAAAAACCCGGCTGTTCACCAAATCGTCTGCAAGCTCCCGCGCCGGCTCTTCCAGATACATTCGACATAAAAATGCGTAGAAGTCTCTTCTTGTCTTCAAAATACCTTCGATTTTGCTCATTTTAATATATCACGCTCCATTTTCTTCATCACCCACTCAATTGCTTTTGGTGGTCTGCAATTCTCGCAATACTTGAGCAGTTCGAGTTGCTGCTCGCGATCGAGGTCCCCCGTGCCTTCCCCTTCTGTTGCTATCTTCACCATTCGCTCAAATGCCGCTTTGGGCATAAATAATTCGCCGCAGTCCGCACATGCGATAAACTCGGCTTCAGCCAGCTTCTTGCTGCCCCTTTCTACCAGTTGCGAGAAGTCGAGCACATGCCGTAATTCAATCGCTTCTTCCGGGCACGCCTGCTTGCATACGCTGCAGGCAACACAATCGCCGTAGACGAAATAGATTTTAGTCTCGTCCTTGCTTAAAGCGTTTGTCGGGCAGAGGGTTACGCATGCGTTGCAGAGCGTGCATTTCGGAACGTCAATAAGAACGTCTGCGAACGGGAACGGCGTATTCTCCACTATTAACGTCGGCTGCACGCCCGTTTTCGTACGAAGGGTTTGCATCAACTCTATCAGAATGTCCCGTTTCGGTTTGGCGAAGTCAATGTTTTCCGGCTTCTTTTTCCTTATTGGCGAAGGACTGAGCTTCTCGGTAAAATCGCCTATCTCTTTCGCGAAATCCGCTGCGTCGAACTGTTGGGCATCGTTCAGCAAGAGCACCCGGTCGCCTAACTCGAAGGCGGATAGGGTCGTTTGCGCAAATGTTACCATAGATTCGATCTGTTCACGGTGGCTGTTCTCGCAGCTCCATAGAATAACGCCGTCCGCGCCGCGTTCAAAAGCGCTGAGTATGTGTGCATCGGATACCAGATCGAGACAAGGCACGAAGAGAGGTAACACCGCGGGATAACGGATCTTCTTCCTGCCCACGGCATTGAGCTTTTCAACGTTTTCTTGATCGGCGAATAAGATAACTTTCGGACGTGAATCACCGGATAATAAAGTTTCTATTCGTGAATACAGCAACGGGCGGGGGTATTCACGTAGTTTCGGGACTGATATCGGACATGAAGAAGCGCAGAGTCCACAGCCCTGGCATCGCACGTCGCTGAACACCATCTTGATCCCCTGCCTTTCGATCGCTTCGTAGGGGCAGGGTAAACAATACTCACATCCGATTAATTCACTCCGCCCACTTGCACACCTGTCCAAATCAAGCGTTAAATACTTCTCTTTCCTTATCTCGCCTAAATTCGATACGACATCCGGTACTTTCCCCAGTGCATCTTCGTAATCGTCCGCTTTATAAATCCCGAAGTACGTAGGACCCTGCCAGTCCTTATCAATCACGAGAATCTGCCCTACGTGAAGCACCTCTTGATTGTGGAACGCAATCGCACCCGTCGGACACACGTCAATACAATCCCCACACTCGTCACAGCCCTCGCCAATCGTGTAGATCGCATCATAGCTTATCGCATCTTTCGGGCACGCGTCAGCGCAGAGACCGCAGGAGATGCACTTCTCTAAGTCTATATCTCGCTCTATCTCAACGTCAAAGTCGCCGATGTCGCCACTTATACCCTTAAACGAGCCAATGTGTATTTCCGGTTCGTCACACCATTCGTGAACGTTCTTCGTCAGCAAATGGACGTTAGCCAGTTTAGAAAGGCTTTTTGCGACTTCTACCGCTCCGTTATCCTCGTTCCCTATCACGAGCACGTCATAGCCCACGCTCAATGCGATTTTTTCAGGCGTTGGCAGTGAAGTACTCAGCTCGGCGTAGTCAATCGCGGCTTTTAGCATGCTCTTCGCTTTTTCTGTCGCTTCTTTCCTTTCGTGTACCCAGCCGCAGTGTTCCCGGAGGTTCAGGAAGAACGTTTCACAGCCAAATCCCGATGCCACTCGTTCAAAGATGCGGTTCTTTTCCGTACATGCCGCTATGAGTATGCCATCGAGATCCAACCGCCGAACGTCATCTACAATGTAATCCAAGCCGCCCTGGCACAACTGGTCAACAGTCTCAACGACCTCCACGTCCTTCTTTAGGCTCTTCTTGACGCTTCTAAAATCTATGTCCACAGTGTTATTGCACGTGCAGAGGAAAACTCCCAGTTTCATGTTTATAATTTCACCCTTTTCCTTTTTTAATCTTCTTTTTCCGCCTTAAACTACTTTCAAACTACCCGTTCTTAATATGATACATAACTACTTTAATCCCATCTATTTTTATCGCTCAGTCGTAATCGTGAGCGTTGTACAGATCCAAATTGCAAACCGTTCCGTCTGCTCTGACCTTCATACAGATCGTGCAGATTCTTGCGACCAGGTCGTTCACGGAACCCTGCACAAGATCGTCAGCAAGTTTCTTTATCTCCTTCTTCGCATCCTCAGGGAAATCGAGCTTAGAACCCCTTTTCTTTGAGGTGTATTGCGATACCGCAGCCTGCGTAATCCCAAGCATTATAGAGATCTCATTTTGGGATAACCCTTTTTTTATCAGCTCTTTCGCAAGTGCCGCCCGGATGCATGGCAATACCTCCCACACTATTATCTCACAGGGGAATTTCATCTTATCTATCTCTACCTTACATTAACACCGGTTATAAAAAGAAGTGCTGATTTTATATTATAACAATTGTTATGGGCAAACGTAGGATAGAGAAGATAATGGCTGGTAGCGAGCTAAAGTGCTCGTTCAACGTACCTTAACGGGATGAACATAAAACTTGGAGTGCTAAAAACCGTGGTTCAGGGAAACGATGAAATAATTATCCTTTCGTGGGTGAGTGGCGGTTAGGGCACCACAGCAAAATGCAAATATCATAACTGAAAAGCGAAGACCTTTTAAATAAATATTTTAAACATATCTTAGATATCCATCTGATATTAGGGGTAGATGATATGAGTGAAAAAAGAATAGTGGCAACTGCGGTAACAACGGTTATTGTTGCTGCTCTGGTTCTATCGGCTGTATCTGCTGTACAGATGCATGGTAAGGGCGGAATGAATAGAATGGGCGCCCAGCAGGCAATGGGCGTAGGGCAGGAGTTGCGCCACGGAGCTGGCATGCACGGCAGTCCAGGATTTATGTATCAGAGTGGGTGTGCGTATGGCGAATACGTAACATTTTCAGTCAATGAAACAACCGGAATCGTTTATGACTATGGCATATCCGGGAATCCTCTGCTGACTTCCATCGAGGTCGTGGATTTTGAATATGGTAGCACATCAGTGACTGGTGCAGTCGCACGGATTATAAATAATGACGGCTCAATAGCGATTATGCTGCACGATACTCCGTCAGCGCCGTTGAATTATTTAGCCACAACGGATTTTACCGTTAAATTCGAGGTGGCAGATAACGTAACGATATCAGAGGACGATACCGGCGTGAAACTCGATTCCGACGATCTGTCTGCATATATAATTGCGACTGCGCCCGCAGGCATCATGGCAACAACAGTAACGATATCCGGGCAAATAGTCACGGTTGATGCGCCTGCAAACAGTATAGTGCTTCTTCGAGCGGTACCTGTGATCTTTGGGTATGACGGCGCCATCATGACAATGAACAGAAACTTCGTCAGGCAGATGGTAAACGACCAAATCGGAGCCGAGATTACTATCGGCGCAAGTGGGACCTATTGCATCTTTGATTACGCCAACCTGACTCCGATGCAGCTATCGTACAACAACCGGACTTTTCTTAGGCTGCTGAATAGAACCCAAGCACAGCTTAAAATAGCGATGAACTCGGATGCGCCGGCGGGCCGGCTGATTGGCATCAATCTCGACAACGCCTTTGAACTACAGGAGCGGCAGACATTACGGGTTCGATACGATGGTAGGGTTCTGCCGTGTGTGACTGATCCGGAACTGGTACTACAGGCACGTGAAACCACCTGCTGGCTAAATCAATACAACAGCACAAGGATGCAGTTGATGCTACATGTAAGCAACTTTTCCGAGCACATCATCGAGATCGAGGTTTATGAAGAGGGCGGAGAGGTGGAGCCTACTACCGTTCCGAGTGTAACCCAAACACCGACACACACGCCGCCAGAACCAACAACGTCAGAGCCAGCTACGCAGGACACACCGGGATTTGGTGTACTTGCAGGTGTTACAGGGGTGGTCGTTGCATTAATCGCGAAATGGCGTTATGGGCGTTCCAAATAATCGCCCACTTTTTTTTATTTTGCCTCACAGAAATTTTAGAATCGCGAAACGGGTTGCCAAAGAGGTTTTGAAAATTTCGAAATAAAAGGAAAGAAATTGAAATTTATTATCACGGAAGCTCTTTTCCTTTTTCTAAAAAGAGTATTGAGTATCCATGAGACGTGTAATCTGGTGGCTGCTTGTTGGCACTAAAGGGGGTATGAATCGTGCTCGTGTTATCCGCGCTTTAAAGGATAGACCATACAACGCCAATCAGTTGACAGAGCTACTGGGATTGGATTACAAAACAGTAAGGCATCATCTCAAGGTTCTTCAGGATAACAAGGTAATTACATCAGTAGGTGATAGATACGGCACCGTGTATTTCTTATCCCAGTACATGGAAAAAGAGTATGAAGTCTTCGAGGATTATTTAGATAAAATGTGGAATAAATTTAAAAGCGAAAGAGATATAAAATAGAAGGAGATAAAGATATGCCGACAGTAGTTATGCAGGACATGTTGCTCGTCAATATCAAGGCGATGATAACGATTGGAAACCTTATGCTCCTGTTATGCCTGCTTTTCATCTATGCGAGGAGTTACAAGCAGATAAAATCGAAATTCGCAATGGGATTGATTGCCTTTATTGTTCTCCTGATTATGCAAACGGTCACATCGAATCCGATTTTTCATTATACGTGCGGCTGGCGTCGTATGTATGCCCTGGGCTGGTTCTGGATATTGCCAGATTTGTTTGAATTTGTAGCGTTGTTGATATTGCTGTATATAAGTCGGAAATAATTTGGGTGTGATTTGGGTATAATTTGGGTACAATCCGGGCGAAAAGAAAAGCTTACATAGGGCTATTGCCAATATAGAACCGTGGGAACACGTTAAAAAAAATAGGAGGGGAAATGAGAAAATGAAAACAAAACTGATTGTTGGAATATTGATCGCGGCGCTGGTAGCGACTTCCATCGGAGTTGCTGCTGCACGATACGGACCGGAAAACGGACCACGATACGTGGATGCCGACAACGATGGTGTATGTGACAACTTTGGGGAACGCCCCGGATTCGTGGATGAAGACGGTGACGGCGTATGTGATAATCGCGGTATCCGTGGATTCGGGGATTATGGCCGGAATTTTGTGGACGGTGATGGTGACGGTGTCTGCGACAACTTCGGCATAAATGGCCGAGACACAGATGGTGACGGCATACCTAACGGTCAAGACGGCGATTATGTGCCGCCGCGTGATGGTAGCGGCAAGCAAAACGGTAATAGACGTGGGTGCAATCGTTAGTTGAGCGTTATTAAAACAGAATACGTGCGTGGGGCGACTACGCACTGTTTATTTTTTCAAATAATATCTGCATTTACCTACTCCTCTGAATTTTGATCTCCACTTATTGCAGCCTAAACATTTCAAAAGGGCTGAAAGTGAAAAAGCTTTTATATAAGTATTTCAAATATTTTTGAAATAATGACGATGCTACTTGACATTCTGGAAGCGGGTTTGGATACGCTGATGGAATATCTCTCACTCCACGTTCTGACATGTTTAGTGCCCGCGTTCTTCATCGCCGGCGCCATTGCGGCACTATTATCGAAGCAGGCAATACTAAAATACTTCGGTGCCGACGCGAATAAATGGCTATCTTACAGCGTTGCTTCCGTCTCTGGAACTATTCTTGCAGTTTGTAGTTGTACGGTGCTTCCGATGTTCGCAGGTATCTACAGGAGGGGTGCGGGTATAGGTCCCGCTGTCGCTTTCTTATATTCAGGACCGGCGATCAACCTCTTAGCCATTGTTCTTACCGCACGCGTTCTCGGGCTGAATATCGGGATTGCGAGGGCTCTTAGTGCCGCCTTGCTGGCGGTAGTAATCGGCTTGAGCATGGCAACAATATTTGAGCGTGGTGTGAAGAAGGAGGAGGAGAAACGTGCAGCTTCAGGAATTGCTATGCTGGATAACACGGAAGTGGAACGCCCCTGGCATATCGTGGCGCTGTTTTTTGTTCTTTTGGTGGCGATACTTCTCCTTGGTGCCTCAGGGGTGATCTCATGGGTCATGAAACTAACAGTTATCTATTTCATGACGATTGGGGTTGCCGTAATCCTGATTTTCTACTATTCGCGAGACGAAGTGAAAGAGTGGGGGAGGGAGACGTGGTGGCTGACAAAACGGATATTTCCAATACTCTTGATAGGAGTATTCGTTATAGGGCTCATAGGCGGTATTGCAGCGATTTATGCGCCGTCCCATAATCCTCAAATCGCAGTTGGGGAGCTAATGAAACCTTATTTTGGAACCAATTCCCTTTTAGCTTGCTTTTTGTCGTCCGTAATCGGCGCGATATTGTACATGCCGACGTTATTGGAAGTGCCAATTGTAGGTAATCTTTTCGGCTTCACTACCGGGCAGATGGCTGCGGGACCCGCGCTCTCGCTTCTGCTCGCGGGGCCTTCTCTAAGCCTTCCGAACATGGTCGTTATCTGGCGGACGATCGGTGGGAAGAAGGCGTCCGTGTATATAGTTCTGGTCGTGCTCTTCTCCACGGTAACGGGGATGATTTATGGAGGTATCGTAGGATGAATAACCGTAAAAGAGAGAAAGAAAAGGACGAAGGAGGTGACGATGGCATGAAAATACGGGTATTCGGCACGACGCCACCGTGTGCGAAATGCAAGATGACAGAGAAGCTGGTAAAGAGAGCGGTAGAAGAGCTCGGGTATGATGGTATCGAGGTTGTGAAGGTAGACGTGTTTTCAGAAGAAGCGGAGAGGCTTGGTATACTGATGACGCCAACGATGGTGATAGAAGGGAAGATATTGAAGCAGGGTGGCGTTCCGAGCAAAGACGAGGTGAAGCGAGCGATAGAAAAGATAAGGAAAGAGGGGGGAGGGTTATCTGAAGAATAGTGAAAGAAAATAGTGAAAGAATAATGATAAGCGTGAAGGTAAAAAATAGCCGTTCAGCAGCGTGCAGTAAAGAAATGCCCTGCAAAATCCCTTCTTCTTACAAGATATCCCCGGATACCGTAGAAAAAGTAAAGGCGGTCATGAATGAGGACGTTAGTGATACGGTTGTGCTTTTAAAAGCTCTTTCTGACCCGATACGATTGCGAATACTGAAAGCATTGCGTATATCAGACTTCTGTGTATGTGTCTTAGTTGAACTTCTGGACTGTGAATACTCGAAACTATCTTACCATCTGAAACTGCTGAAGGAAGCCGGGCTGATAGAGTGCAAGAAAGAGGGGTGTTTCTTGATATACCACCTGACGGAGCTTGGGGAGGAGATGCTGGAGAGCGTGGAGAAGTTATTTTAGTACTGCTAACATAAATTTGCGGCTATCCACGCACCAACATAATGTGTTATAATTATAACTACCAATGCAATGCCCAGGTGTTCCATAATCACTTTCCAGGATTTTACTTTTTGCTCTTTCGCAATATAAAAGCTAAACAGACCTAACAGCGATAAACCCCAAACTATGCTTACAATAATCGCGGTTGAGAGTTGAAACAGCATAACAGGAACGATAAACGTCAATGCAAAAACAAATTTAGACGAAAAAGTAGCGATTGTTGATTCCCAGATCTCCTTTGCAGTGTGCTTATTCTCGGACTCTTCAGAAATATGAATGCCCAACGCGTCTGAGAATGCATCTGCTATTGCTATTGTCAATACACCACCAATAACCACAAGTTTTGAATGAGTGCCAGAATGTAAACCTACCATTAGCCCAAGTGTCGTGATTATTCCTGAGGTCAAGCCGAAACTAAATCCTACTTTCCATGAGTGTCTCATCTTTTTTTATCTTTCATTGTATATAAAGTATGACTTCCTTCCATTTTCTCGTATACCTCCTCGTTCATCCCTTTTATCCCCTCTTCTCCTCGTACCACGCGTAAAAACGTTACGATTCTTTTAGTATTTCTTTTCCGGAATACCTCTTTATAGATAACAATCGTTATAAAAGATGGTGAGATGAAAAATGAATCATAAAATATTCCTGGTAGTGGTAGCGGTGATAGTGCTGCTTTCGGCTTTCGCAAGTGCTGGTGCTGGTGCTGGCATGCAAAACGCATTTGCCTCCACACCCCCGGCATCAGCGGATGATGGGATAAAGATTGTATCTTTTAGCACTGATAAGGACGTCTACACAGCACGGGAAGAGATGAATATTTTCTTAGCGGTGTATTCACCTGAGAACATAAGCAACGCCCTCATTAAAGTTTCGGGCGTGAAGAGTAAAAAGGGCGTTTATTACGTATCCTATTCGAATAAACACAATTTAACCGCCGGGAAGAATAACGTGACGTTCACGAAAAAGCTACCATCATGCTCCAGTTGTGCCGGGATAAGCCAGGGGACGTATTTCATTAATGCCTCGGTAACTCATGACGATGAAGTCGTGACTGCAACGCACAGTATAGCTATCACGTCTAAATCCGACCAAATAATCACGGTAGACGTCGGTGTGGAAGAGGCAAAGCGAATGATTGATTCCGAATCCGAAGAGGTCATTTTACTGGACGTGAGACCAGAGGAAGAGTACGACACAGCGCATATAGAAGGCGCACTATCGATTCCGACCTCTGAGTTGAGCAATAGAACCGAAGAGCTGAACACGAGCAAAAAAATCGTTGTGTATAGCGCAAACGGCAGTAATAGCGCCATAGCCTGTGATATGCTCATAAAAAATGGATCTGAACGGGTTTACAATGTACTCGGTGGAATAAACGCCTGGAACGCGAGTGGATATGCGGTTGTTCCTACCGAGACGTCAATCCCAGAACAGCCGGGATTTGAAGTAGCTCTTGCAATTGCGGCGTTGCTCGCCGTTGCCTGCTGGGCAAGGTGCAAGAAGGTATCGCGTAAGTGAACGGGATGAAGTAATTACCGAAAGTTTTGTACATCTTCTTGTAAGTAAAGGAAAGAAGGAGAAAATAAATTGTTGACACAGATCAACACAGATGAAAAGATCAATGCCGTTAAAAATAGCCAGTCCAACAGAAGAAAAATCAGTGTAAATCAGTGTCTTAAATAGAAGGAAGTTATACGGCATATACAATAAAAAATGAAAGCGAAAAATATAGAAGCGAAGGTAAGCGAGAACAACGGGGTGGGGGGGGGCATGTCGGTGGAAACAGTGTTAAATCAGGAATAGGCGGTTTTAACAGGTTCTCTAAGTGGCTTTCTTCTCTGGCGATTGCCCTGATATTGGTGATGGCGGTCTTCGCGGCGTTTACTTCGGTTGCTTCCGCAGCGGATATTTACGTCGGTCCCGGTGAGACTTACACAACGATTCAGGCGGCGGTGACTGCTGCCAACGAAGGCGACACGATCATCGTGCGCGACGACACGTACAACGAGAATGTGAACGTGGCGCATTTGACGATTCAGTCACAGAACGGCTCTGCGAACTGCATCGTGAACGCATCAGTAAATACAAGCCACGTCTTTGACGTAACTGCGGATTACGTGAACATCTCGGGGTTCACGGTCGAAAATGCAACTGGAAGCGATAAGGCGGGAATATATCTTTCCGGCAGGCAGCACTGCAACATTTCTGATAATAATGTAACGAACAACTTTGCCGGCATCT
Organism: Methanosarcinales archaeon; assembly: GCA_030611585.1. Taxonomy (GTDB): domain Archaea; phylum Halobacteriota; class Syntropharchaeia; order Alkanophagales; family Methanospirareceae; genus JACGMN01. The sequence goes on from JAUWPM010000016.1 coordinate 14,606, forward strand.
TTCTGTCTCATTCGAGCAACAACAACCTCACTGGCAACACCGCTAACTCGAACACACTGTACGGCATCTACCTGTATTCTTCGAGCAGCAACAACGTCTCTTGCAACTGGGTGCAGAACAACAGTGTGAATGGATTCCGGCTGTACGACGGAAGCACGGGCAACACGATCAAGAATAACAACATTATCGTGAACGGCGTGTACAACGACTCGACCGAATGTTACGAATACCAGTTCTACAACGATCAATCGGACAATGTGGAAGCGAAGCACAATTACTGGGGTGCTGCAATGACTAACGATACGATAAACGCGAGCATTTACGACTGGCAGGACAATTCGGACAAGGGTAATGTGACGTTCTATGAGTTCAGGACTAGTCCAGCACCATGTGCACCGATACCGGAATTGCCAACGGTTGTGCTGTTCAGCGTGGGATTGGTAGCGCTTGCGGGGTACGTGGTGTATAACAGAAGAAGAAGCGAGAAATAGGATAAATGGATAATGGGAGGGGAGTTTTTATTTCTTCACTCCTCTTTCTTCTTTTATTTTACTATTCTGTTTTTATTCTTTTTAGATTGCCGACTTACTTTACTGTTCCAATAGTCATTGCTTGTCTTCGTCTTCCTTACTTAGCTTAGCTAAACTATTCACGTAATCTGCTTTTTGAAGGGTTATTTAGATGCTTTATATTATGGAAAATTACAGTCATAAATAAACAGGACAAGGAGGCAAAGGAGATGTTAAAGACTATTAAAGGCGTGGTTGAAGGAAATGTCGTAGTCCCGGAAGCGCCCGCTATCGTTCCTGAAGGGGTAGTGGTGACGATAGATAAACTTGCCAACAAATCTCCGCTTGTTGAGACATGCTGGTGTGTGGCGTAACCTTGAAGGTCTGGATGAACTCATAGGGGAGATTTAGAGTTAGTTATGAACGCATTCCCAATCTGTGGTTAGAGGATTGGTTGGAGTAACTAAGGTAAGGCAGACTTGAATTTCATATTTTCAAGGTAGGATGTACTTTCCATAGATGAATACGGCGACCTAATTCTTATTTTTTTAGACGTACAAGAATTTGGAAAAGTATCATAACCTGCATCTTGGAACTTAGCAGCTAAACAACTCCAACGAGCATCGCAACGCCCAGTGCAAGCATCACCAAACCACCGATGAGCTTCATGTACTTTCTCTTTCCCTTACGCCATTCTTCGACGTCTTCCGGAGCGGTTTCCTTATAAACTATAGCAAGAATTACGAACAAAGGTAAGGCGTAGAGGAGGTTGTAGAGTACCAGATAAATAGCCGTTTTTGACGGGACGTCGGCAATCAAATCCAGCATTGTCAGGTAAAGAGGCCCGGTACATGGGAGTCCCGCAATGGTGGCAAAGAAACCTAAGAGCACAGCACCGGGTATTGATGCACGTCGTGCAAGTTTGCCGAGTTTGGGTTTCATAAAAGTAGGGATTACTAACGTTGGCTTCTCACGCCAGAAGTCCAGGATGTTTATGATGCCTGCTGGTATGGCTATCGCAATCACTATGGCTTTAATTACCGGAGCCATGCCAGAAACGAGATAGAACCCCACAATACCAAACCCAACGACTAAATGCGTGACAAAAACGCTTGCGATGAACGACAAGCCCACAATGAGAACGCTTCGCTTCGATTTCACAAGGAGCAGCGATGCGAGCAGAACGATCAAAACCGCGAACCCGCACGGGTTGATACCCTCTATTAATGCCGTTCCGATAAGCATGAGCAGCAGTGGAGATTGTTGACCTTCCTGTTCCTTTATAATTGAAAGCGGATCGGGACATTTGCTTTGTACGCAGAACTCTATTTCATTTTCAAGCTTCTCTTCTGTCAGTTCATAGCCGATTAAGGACTTATTGCCAATGAAAACAGCGGGTATTTCCACTGCTTGTGGATTATAAACCTGAATAAAGGCATTAAAAAGTTCGCAGTTCGTTGCATTGTAGGATATTTCAAACTTATGAACTTCGAGCCCTGGATACTTCTCTTCGAGTTCCTCTATTACGACCTCAACATCTTTGCAATGCGAGCAATCCTCTCCATAAAAATAGCACAGAGATACGTGGCTCTGTGCATCGGCAACAGGGATAAGGAACGGATTAGCGATAAGGATGAGTAAAATAAAGGATGATATTAAGGATAAGGATGCAACTTCGTATGTCCCCAAATTCTTGGCCTGACACATCTTTTTTTCCTGCTTTTACTCTTTACTTTGTTTACCTTGAAATATGTTATGTGGTGATAGGATAAATGGCAGGGAAAAGAATTGCTTAAAAATACTCCATTCTGTTTATATATAACAATTGTTATAAAATAATTGATGGTAAAATGTTGGAAAAGGTGAAGGGGATAATAGAGAAAGAGGTGAGACCGGCTTTAGCTATGGAAGGCGGCAATATAGAACTGGTGAGCGTGGATGACGGCGTGGTGAAAGTGAGGTTACACGGCGCATGTGCCGGATGCTGCATGAGTCAATACACACTGGTGAACTTCGTTGAGGCGACGTTGAAGGATAAGATTCCAGAGGTAAAGGGAGTTGTTGCGGTATAGGACTTTTGGGACAAAATTGAAGAAGTGCTTTTAGGTGGTGAGAAAAAAAATGGTGAAATGCGAACTGTGTGGATCGGAAACGGACGACCCGAAGGAATTTGGTGGAAAAACGCTGTGTGCGGATTGTTATGTCGAGAAGAAGAGAGAATATTATAGTGGATGCTGCTGCTGTAGATGAAACATCCTGAGTCGGAGAGATACGCGAGATAGATGAGCAATTTAGCAGAATGAAATTGAAGTCACGTATCAAGGGCTATAAGAAGGGGACACATCGCACAGTTCATCCTGAAGAGACATTAACTCGCGTAGAGCCGAAGTTGCCCGCTGCTGGCGTTACGCAGGTTTTGGACATAACCGGACTTGACAGGATAGGAATACCGGTATTTATCTGTACGCGACCGACTGCGGAGGAAGGAGCTTCATCGGTGTACAAGGGCAAAGGGACGACGGCAGAAGAGGCGAGAGTTTCCGCACTGATGGAGGCGATAGAGCGATACTCTGCGGAAGTCGGAGACCGGGAACTTTTATTAGATAGTTATTACGGGCTTAGCAAAGACGAGAACGTGTTAAACCCGCGAGAATTGATTCTCCCGGACTATGTGAGGGACGTCGAGGACGTTCGTATCCCGTGGGTGAAAGGTTATGATTTGATGGATGATGAGGAGATCTACGTGCCTGCCAATGCGGTATTCCATCCATTACCCTCACGATACGATAGGGTCAGGCTGTTTCGGTCGAATACGAACGGCTTGGCAGGAGGAAACGAGCTGGAGGAGGCGATTTTTCACGGGCTTGCGGAAGTGATCGAGCGAGATGCGTGGTCGCTGGTGGAAATAACACGAAATACAGGGCCTAACGTGAGAATCGAAGGAGGCGAAATCCGCAATCTTACAGATAAATTCCTCAATGCTAACGTTTCCGTGCTTATACGGGATATAACGAGCGACGTCGGTGTGCCGACGTTTGCGGCTGTCTCGGATGATGACAGGTTGAAAGACCCCACACTGCTCACCATTGGGATGGGGACGCATACGGATGCGAGCGTTGCAATAACGCGGGCGATTACGGAGGTTGCACAGAGCAGACTCACGCAGATACACAGTGCACGAGGCAACGCTGCGGCTACGGACCTGAAGAAGATAATGGGCTACGAGTGGATGCAAAAGCAGAACAAGCACTGGTTTGAAATAGCGGAGAGTGAGGATTTTGATAGCGTGCAATCATCCTCTTGGGATACCGATGATTTTCTCGATGATATAAAACACGTGATGGTACGGTTAAAAGAAACGGGATTTGAACGAGTGGTAGTGGTGGATTTGACTAAAGCGGAGATAGGAGTGCCTGTGGTGCGTGTAATCGTGCCGGGCCTGGAGATGTACAGTGTTGATGGTGCCCGGATGGGAAGAAGGTGCAGGAATGCACGAAAAGAACGTGGTCGTGGTCGTAGGACGGTGTCTTGATGCTGAGCTGAAAAAGCAAAGAAATATATTTGGCTATCGCAGCACCACTATTTTACATAACAATCGTTATATAATAATCGGTGAATGGTAAAATGTTGGAAAAGGTAAAAGAGGTTATAGAACAAGAGGTGAGACCGGCTTTAGCGATGGAAGGCGGCAATATAGAACTGGTGAGCGTGGATGACGGCGTGGTGAAGGTGAAGTTGAGCGGCGCATGTGCGGGATGTCCGATGAGCCAATACACACTGGTGAACTTCGTTGAGGCGACGCTGAAGGATAGGATCCCGGAGGTAAAGGGAGTAATTGCAGTAGATGACGCCAAGGAGAGATTTATAGAGATGTTGAGGCGGTGAGAGAGATACATGGCGGAAGAGTTAGAAGAATTGGTGAAGAAGATAAAGGCGAAAGACTTGAGGGAAGAAGCGAAGAAGAGAGGAATAAAGACCGCGTGCGTGAAGAAGATAGATATTGCCAAACAACTGCCCAGGGAAGTATTGGAAGAACTTAGCTCTAAACAATAAAAATGCTGGAGATAAAGGATTTAGCTGTTGACGTAATCGGAAAGATGATCATAAATGATCTAAACCTCCATATCGGAGAAGGGGAGGTTCACGCGTTGTTGGGTCCCAACGGCTCAGGGAAGACGTCTTTAACTTTAGCTCTGCTCGGTTTCCCGGGCTACGAAATAGCAGAGGGCGAGATAGTATTCAAGGGAGAGGAGATAACAAGTTTGCCAACCAACGAGCGTGTGAAAAGGGGAATTGGCATTTCTTTTCAACATCCTCCGGAGATAAGAGGCGTAAAACTCGTTGATATGTTGAGGATTTGCGCGGGGCTAAAAGAAGAAGGGGCTGAGGAGAAAGAAGCGGGATTAAAAGCTGAGATGAAAAGAGCGGCAGAGAGACTGAAAATCACAGCAGAATTCATGGATCGCGATGTTAATTTAGGCTTTTCGGGTGGTGAAGTGAAGAAATCGGAGATATTACAACTGCTGCTGCAAAACCCTGATTTTATGATATTCGACGAGCCTGATTCCGGCGTGGACGTGGAGAATGTGGAGCTTATCGGGAAGATGATGAGTGAGATGCTGCAAAGGGACAAAAAGCCGAGTGACCGGAAGAAATCAGCATTGATAATCACTCATACCGGCTTCATCTTCAATTACGTGAAAGCTGATCGCGCACACGTGCTTCTCAACGGTAAGCTCGCTTGCTCCGGTATACCGGACGAGATAATCGGGCATATAATGGAGGATGGATTTGAGGGTTGTGTGCGGGAATGTCAGAGAATACAGGGGCGTGGATGAGGAATGGCAGGCGAAGAAGAAAAAGGGAAGCTTTTTAAAGAAGTCCCAGAGGAGGAATACCGGGGCAGAATGTTGATGTCCGGGATTGACCTGAGTGAAAAGGAGCGGTCAGGCTCATTTTTGCAGAAAGACCGCAATGTTCTGTTCTCCAGAGCAAAGCATCTCGGATTAGAAGTGATGAGCATTGACGAGGCTTTAGAGAAACGCGAACTTGAAGATTATTCATGGAAGGCGATCTCTTCTGACGTAGACGGCTACACTAAAGCGACTGAACGTAACCCGACTCATGGCGTATTCATAAGGGTGAAGCCGCATGTGAAGATCTCCTTTCCCGTTCAAGCTTGCTTTTTCATAGCGAAAGAGCGGAGCACTCAAAGAGTCCATAACATCATAATCGCAGAGGAAGACTCCGAATTGCACCTGATTACCGGGTGCGCCGTCCCGGAGAAGATGAGGAGCGCCGTGCACATCGGCATAACAGAGTCCTTCGTGAAGAGAAATGCAAAGCTCTCTATTACTATGATACATAACTGGACAAGCGGTGTAGGTGTCAGACCGAGAACGGCAACGATTATAGAGGAAAACGGCACTTTCATTAGCAATTATATCTGTACGGAGCCTGTAAAAAGCTTGCAAATGTATCCCACAGCTTATTGCGTTGGTGAAAACGCCGTTGCTTCTTTTCAATCAATAATATACGGTAGCGGCAGCTCTAAAATGGACGTGGGTGCGAGAGCAGTGCTGTCCGCGAAGAATTCCCGTGCTCAGATTATCTCAAGGGTAATAGCCACGGATAACGCAGAGATAATATCCCGTGGTGAGTTAGTGGGCGAGAAAAGGGATGCTAAAGGGCATTTAGAATGCAGAGGATTGATACTTTCCGATAACGCCTCCATTCACGCTATTCCGGAGTTGAGAGCAGAAGAAAAAGACGTGGAACTTTCACACGAAGCTGCGGTTGGTAAAATTGCGGAAGAAGAGATAAGATACCTGATGGCGAGAGGTTTAAGTGAGGATGAAGCCACTTCTTTCATCATAAAGGGTTTCTTGAGTGTGGATATAAAAGGGCTTCCGCCGCAACTCGCATCTTCGGTGAGGAGGATGATGAGAATGAGCGCCGAGAAGGTATTGTAGAAATTGTACGTGTTTCGCTAACCACCAGATTACACAACACTTTCTTTCTTTTCCAAAGAAAGAACCTGTGCTAAGAAAGAATATGTTTCTCTGGAAACGAAAGTTTGATCTAAAAAATAAGCAGTTCCCCGAAAAAAGAAAAGGGGGAATTTTTTTATGTTTTTAACCACCAGATTACACTGATTTACACAAGATTATTTTTTATTTATTTCCTTTCTTCTGTGTCCCTCTCGTGGAATCTCATGGTTCCTTTTACCTTAGTGTTCCACTGCCTCCTCTTTAAGACGCAGATTAACACTGATTTACGCGGATTTTTTTCTTATTCATTACATTATAGGGCGTTTTACAGTCACAGACCTGTCAGAGTTGATTAGAATGGATACTAAAAAGTTTATATATTTGTATAATAAAGCATAAACCGAGAGGTGACAATATGGCAACGATAAAGATTCAGAAAGAAGCGATACCCATCGTCAAGTCTGGCTTGGCGATTGAAGAAAATATATTGAAACTAAGTTTAGACGAATATAAAAAGGATTTGGAGACTTTTGAGAGGAAATATAAAATGCCGAGAGAGGTATTTATTCAAAAGTTTGAATCCGGTGATTTAGGTGACGGTGCAGAGTGGTTTGATTTTCTGTTCGCTTATAGAGCCTATGAACATGTGAAAAAGAAGCTAAAGCTCATAGGAGAGATACTGATATAGATAGAGATATGATCTATGATTCGGGACTATTTCGGCGAGGTGGAAAAGAAAATAGAGGAGATTAAGTGGTTGATCAAAAAGAAAAACATCGAATTCAGTTTAGTTTCCGAGGAAATGGGCATTATCAAAGGTAAAATCGTTTTTGTTGACAACTATTCCTTAGACTTCAGGGAATTGGTATCGGCGGAACATACGGATTATCGTTTCCATTTTATGAATGGAAATAACAGATTGATCAAACGATGGGACAGCGCATCTCATCACAAAGAGATTACCTCTTTTCCATTCCATTTGCATACCCCAGAAGGTGTTAGGGAATGTGACAAAGTAAACTTGATTGAAGTTATTGATATTATTAAAGCGGCGACGTCAAAAAGGAGGGATTGAATGAAAATAAAAGAGCATAAGATGGAAATAGGGCATTCAGAACTCGCTCTTAAGTTCTTAATGAAGGGAGAAGAATGGCTGGATCGGGGAGATGTCATTCCAGCAAGCGAGAAGCTGTCTGTATAAGGCAACTGAAGAAGCAATTAAGGAGCGAGCGAAAGGGTGGTGAAAATGGAGAAAATAATAAGCGTGGATGAATATCTCATCGCTACGCAACATTCTAACTATAAAGCATGCAGTGTCAGAGTATTTAAAGAAGAGTTGAACATCTTCAATCAGGAAAAATAAAGGACAGGGGTACGGGATATTCACGAAAGAAGCAGCGAAATACGCCGTGGTGAGCGTGTAAACTAACTAAGCCGAAACGAAACACAAAAACAAAATTTTTCCCCATTTTTTTATCGTATATAAAGTATAACTGCCTCCTCTTTAAGACACAAATTTACACCGATTTTTCTTCTGTTGGATCTGGCTATTTTTAACGGCATTGATCTTTTCATTGTATATAAAGTATAACCTTTCTTCTATTTAAGACACTGATTTACACCGATTTACACGGATTTATTTTAGTTTAACCGTATTGATTTTTATCATCTGTGTTAATCTGCGTTAATCTGTGTCTTTTAACCACCAGATTACACTGATTTACACGAGATTTTTTTTATTCTTCTGTGTCCCTCTCGTGGTTTATCAATTGCAATTTATTACTGGGAAGACTATAATTTGGGGAGTGCTTCACAGCGTACTTCTCGAGGAAGTCCTCTTTAATCTCCCTTCTTCAATCTCCCTGATCATTCCTTTTTCCACCGCTTTATCTCGAAGTATATCCCCGGCAGACCGGGATTGACTTTGACTGACCCACGAGATTCTTTCCTTGTTTTGGTCCTCCATGCTTCTCCTCTTGAAAGAAAGGTCCGGATAAACAGTTACCCACGTCTTTTGTGGCGGTGGCGTGGGATATTCACGATAACAGCTCCTACTTATAATGACATTGTGAAGATACCCGGAGGCGATCTCGTAAGCACGTTCCATCTCTTCAATAGTAGGCATTCTTGTTGTTACTCTCTCATGCGCAAAGGCAGGCGAAAATGGATTTATCCGGTATCTTATATTCTTATTTAAAGAAGCGAGGAACTTCGCTATTTGCTCTATCTCCTTTTCATCCACAATCCCAGGTATATAAACCGTTTGAACAAGCAGTTCTATTCCAGAAGCGCTCAACTTCTCGATTGCTCGCAGCACCGATTTGTTCGACTTACCCGTGTACCACTTATGAACGTCGCAGGAAAAAGACTTCAAATCAACATGCGCCTCGGTCAAGCCCGCTTCTTCCAGCTCTTGGACATAATTCTCATCCACCCCTAACGCATAACCGTTTGTCATCAACACGACTTTTTCAAATTCTCTCTTGCGTAATCCCATGACCAAACTCAATAGATATGCCTTGTCAAGGGTGGGTTCACCACCAGTGATCATCGCCTCTGTGGGAACCGTCCCATAGTAGTTCAGGCATGCCTCATCCATTATCTCGAGTGTCTCAATCGCAGTGAGTGCCGTCCCCCCTCCATCTCTCGCAGGTCGGAAACAACCTTTGCAGCGGAAATTGCAGCCTGTGAGCATGAACCAAACACGAGGTTCCATCTCCGAAAGCGTGAAATACTGCACTCCTCTTTTGCCCATTTATCTTCGCCCTGATTTGTTTGAGTTGTTGACGTATCACTAACTATTTGCTATAACAATTGTTATAATATAAATCGGGTGCTAAAAATGTTGGAAGAAAAAGAATTGATAACTGAGGCGGATTTTTCAATTGATGAGCTCGTGAAGCGGATGAAAAAGTCTGAAATGGGTGCCATTGTCTCATATCTCGGAATGGTGAGAGATGAAGATAATGAGATAAAAGGGATGGAAATAGGTGTTGTAAGCGATAATGCCGAGAAGGAGGTCGAGAATCTAAAGAGAAACGCTTTAGAAAAGTTTGGCATCGAAGATGTGGAAATCATACATCGAAAAGGCTCATTGAAGGTTGGAGATAACATCGCTCTCATTTTGGTGGGCGCTGAGCATAGAAAGGAGGCGTTTAGAGCTTGTGAATATCTGATAGACGAGTTGAAGATGATCAAGGCGATAAAGAGACGGGAATTGAGATCGAGGTGAAAAAAGTAACGAATAAAAAAGATGCATTAATACTCCTGGGCTGTCCGGAGCTTCCGGTTCAGACGAGTATTGCACTGTACCTTGCGAATAGGCTAAAGAATGCGGGACTGGATGTATTCATTGCAGGAACGGATGCCGCTCTCGAACTTCTAAAAGTTTCAGACCCCGAAGGGCATTACGTAGATGTAGAGAAGATGATCAAATTGGATAGATGCATAGAATCTCTTGCCGAAAAGAGACGGGATTTCGATTTATGTTCCGTCTTCGTGCATAACGATGCGGGGATAGCATATCTTGCCACCGTGCACGGAATATCAAATGCACGCCTTTTCGCAATCATTTTCGGTAGCGATGCCGATTCCATCTCTGAACAAATCGAATTCAACTGCGAGAAGCTCGTTGCCAAAGCGGTTCACAATCCTCTTCCGCTGAAGAGAAAGATAGACGCTACGATGAAGGAGGTGAAGAGATGGGCTGTATCGAATTGATGGACTATAAGATTTTATTATCGAATATCTCGTTTAAGGAAGGGCGGGAATATATAAGGCGGAACTTCAGAGAGGTTTACGAGGTAGAACCCGGATATAAATTGTTCGACGTTTATTTGATTGGTGTTCCGCCGATTCAGATAGCGATTGAAGATGATTATGTAATATTTACGTACGTGAAACCATGCCGCGGGACTTTCGTGTTGAAGATAGAGGGTAAAGAGGAGATAGAGTTGTTAAGAAGGAGTAAGTAACTTGACAATGTCAGATTAACCGCAGAGTTCACAGAGAGCGCAGAGGATATATCTATGGGTTTCGAGGTTTGGATGTTTAGCTAACGAGCTGAACCGCTAATAAACTAAACCTCTAATTCAGCGTTCTCTGCGGTAAATTTTGAATGACTAACCACAAGATTTCACTGATTTACACGAGAAAACCTAAATTGTTGACACAACACTTTTTCTTTTTTACAAAAAGAAAACCTGTGCTAAAAGAAAAACATCAGGAATATTTTAGTCAAGGTTTTTACCGAAGGTAAAAAAGTTGTGTGTTAATCTGTGTCTTAAAG
>JAUWPM010000036.1 GCA_030611585.1 Methanosarcinales archaeon
GATAGAAAATAGAGAATAGAAAACTGATTTCTGAGCTCTGACTTCTGTTCTCTGACCTCTAACCTATTGCATCTTCATAATTTCTTGTGAAAATCTGTGTAATCTGTGGTTAAAAAAAGGAACAGAAACGAGGGATTGGACGTATGTGGATGATATAATAGATGGATTGTTAGCAATGGGGATAAAAGAAGAAGCAGTTGGGGAAGCTATCAATCTCGGTTCCGGTAAGGAGCACAGGGTTATAGATATGGCGAACATGGTGAATGAGCTCGTGGGTAATGAAGCGGGGATTAAATACGTTGAGAGAAGAGACTGGGACGTTAAGACAAGGTTATTATCGTCAATCGAGAAGGCAAAGAAGTTGTTGGATTACGAGCCACAGATGGAGTTTGAAGATGGCTTGAAGAGAGTGCATGAGTGGTTCACTGATAACTGGGAGGATATAGATAAAAGTGCAGAGTTCTAAAGAATGAAAAACAAAAACGTCTGCATCGTCGGCTTAGGCTACGCAGGACTGCCCTTAAAAGCCTTTTGTGATTGAAAATAAATAAATCTGTGTAATCAGTGTAATCGTGTGGTTAAAAAAATGCCAGGCTAAAGGCAAGAGGCGAAAGGCTAATGAGTAAAGGGGGTCCTAAATTTAAGGAGCTTAGAGTAGAGTTTGGCAGAAGGGTAAAGAGCTTGCGGTTTACGTCTATCGAATACCAATAAAGGTTTTTAAGCATAAAAACAAACTTAATCGTGGTGATAAATATGGGAATAAGAGTAAAAGCGAGATATGAGGAAGGTGTTTTTAAGCCGCTGGAGAAGATAGCGTTAGAAGAAAAAGAGGAAATATGGATAGAGATAAAAAAACGTAGAATGAAAGGAATACTTAAGGTGGACCCTAAAATCGTTGACGAGGTCATTGAAAATGAAGAACTCTTTGAATAATCTCCCAGATGGTACCGTTGTCTATGTGGATTCAAATATCTTCATATATGATGCAACCAATCATCCGAAATACGCTGCCTCTTGCTCTGTACTTTTAGATCGCATTGAATCTGGTGAAATTAGTGGAGTAACATCCGTATTGAGCATCAATGAAACAGTCCATAAATTGTCTATTATCGAGTTATCAACAAAATTGAATAAGAAACCGGTGTCAATAATACCGTTGATTAAAAAGAAACCTTCGCTTTTAGATGGTCTCGTGACACCTTTCTTAGCTGCGGAAAACATGATGAACATGAACTTGGAAATCGTTAATCTTCTGGTTCCAATGTATGTAGTGGTATTAGAATCTATGAAACGGTATCGTCTCATGTCGAATGATGCTATACATGTTGCAACAATGAAGCAGCGTGGAATAAGCGATATCGCGACAAACGACCCTGATTTTGAGAGGGTAGGATGGATAAAAGTTTGGAAACCTTAAATGCACTTTCTTTCTACGAGAAAGAACCTGCACTAAGAAAGATATATTTAAAAAAGAGGAGTTATGCATGAAAAACAAACCCGTGTGTGTTGTAGGCTTAGGCTACACCATCTCATATAGAAGTTGTTGATTCCGGGTCTGCTACGATTCTGTCTGAAGGAAAGTGGTCTAAGTTCGTTCTCAAAGGCAAGAAACTCAAAGGGGTATGGATTGCAGCCCAGCAGGAAGGCTCTGATATGTGGTCGATAAGCAAAAGCGAGTCGAAATGATAGCGCCATCTCATGGGGCATGTTAGCGGTGGGATGCTACTCCTCTTTCCATTTAGCTGGCAGGAATGGCAGTTAGGAGTAATTCAATGCGATAACTATTATGTTGCCTTAGTAGCGTTATTATTGGCGTGTGTGATTTATATTATCTCTTATCTCAAACATTATACAAGCGAAAGAAAAAGGGTTTTATTATAGGAGACTGAGTATGATAGAATATAGGAGAGGAGAAAAGGATGTCTAGAATTAGCTTGGAGGTTAAGGTCTTTAAGGAAGGGGATGTTTATGTAGCGCTTTGCCCTGAGCTTAACGTTTCAAGTTTTGGAGAGGATGTTGAGAGTGCAAAGGAGTCGCTAAGAGAGGCGCTGGAAGCTTTCTTGGAGGAGTGTGAAGCAATGGGAACATTACAAGAGGTTTTAGAGGATGCGGGGTTTGTAAAAGAGAAAGAGAGCTGGATACTTGAAGAGCCAGTTATAAAAGATAAGATAGCCTTATCTTGTTGAGTCATAATGAGGAGTAAGATCACATCGATCCCGTACACCCGTCTTATAAAGATCTTTGAGGCAGATGGCTTTTCCATTGTAAGAAGGAAAGGCGACCACATAATAATGACAAAGCGGGGGATTAAACGTCCACTGGTGATAAAAAGCAGCCCAAAACGTGTACCGGTAACACATATCCGCACAAATATGAGAACGGCCGGGATGAGCAGGGAACGCTATTTCCAACTTTTAGAGAAGGCAAAATGAAGCCATTATCATCGCTTCCACGTTCGCTATCGCAATGATCGAAGAGATCAGGAATGGCGTCAAATATAAACATGTATCCTCGTTGATTAAGGGATACAGCAATGAAATCGTGGAGGAGAAAGAAGAGCTACTTTACTTAGCTACAGAGCTACAAAAAGATTGTAATCTCTATAAACTCGAAGATTATATCCATATTATTCTGGCATGCTCTGGAAATGCCGATTACTTCGTCACAACAGATGGTGAGATTATAAAGAACTCGGGTTTAGAAGATGCTGTTCAATTCTTGAGGGCTATCAGCGGAGGAAAAGGAGATTTCACAGAGAAACACAAGGAAATGCCTGAATTCTCCGATGAAAATGTGAAAAAAAATCTTTTTGGAACTTATAAAAGAGAAGTGATTGTACCGTACCGTACCGTGTAGTGCTAGCGAAAGATGCGAAACAAACAAATGAAAATCAGCATAATTGGGTGCGGCTATGTGGGCACAGTAACAGGGGCTGGTTTTGCCGAACTTGGGAATGAGGTAATTTAAGGCTACAAAACAAACAGACATGAACGACCATAAGCTCTTTACACAGCGAATCGGATTAATAGGCATAACAAACCTTTTCGTAAGTTTACGTGGCATCATCTTGCTGCCGATTCTAACCAAAAATATCCCCATCGAAGAATATGGTATCTGGGTTCAGATTAGTGTTAAATGACGAACCAGTGCTGATAGACGTAAGGGGCAGGTTTGATGGAGAAGAAGCGAAAGAGAAAGAGTTATATTACGGGCGGTTATAACTCTAAAATTATAGAAAGATATAGTGAGTGGTGCCGAATCCGAATTGAGCTGAGCGCTGCGGTGATAAGAGGATCGGCACTGGTCAGCGGAGGCTGTCCGCAGACAGATCCGAGATGAACTCGTAACAGAAATTAAGAAGGAGTTGCTCAAACTTGATTCGGTCTCCCGTGGTCAATTCAAGTTTCTTAAACAGACGTGGCGTGGTCAGAAGGTTATACGCGAGGGTCCTTCCCGGACTCAATTTTATCTTGTGCTCAATTGCCTTAAACGCTATGGCACTATTTTCGCATTCGCAATTGATTCTGATATGTCCGCCAGCACGTCAGTAACAGGGGTGCCCTTTCCGCATGCTTCCGCACTATTTCACGCGGAAGGGGATCTCCACCCTAATTCTAAGCTCAATCCGACTAAGGCTACACCATCTCATATAGAAGTCCTTGATTCCGGGTCTGCTACGATTCTGTCTGAAGGCAAGACTCAAAAGTTCGTTCTTAAAGGTAAGAAACTCAAAGGGGTATGGATTGCAGCCCAGCAGGAAGGTTCTGATATGTGGGCGATAAGCAAAACTCAGAGCGAGTCGAAATGGTAGCGCCATCTCATGGGGCATGTAAGTGGGGTGGTGGTATGCTCCTGCTTTTTCCGTTTAGCTGGCATGGATGGCAGTTAGGGTTGATACAATGTGATGATTATAGGATAGCATTGATTATGGGCTTGACTTACAAAGAGAACGTGCCGGATACGAGGGAATCGCCTGTTGTCAGGATTATCGAGGAGCTGAAAGAGTTTGGTGTTGAGATTTACGGGGATGATCCTTTGCTGAGCACGGAGGAGATAGAGGAGTTTTGAGTGGTAGCTTTGGATGAATTGAATGTGAAGATGGATTGTGTGATTGTGGCAGTGGCGCATAACAAGTTCAAAAGAATGAACTCAAAAGATTTCCTTTTAGCACAAACTTTTAGGAAAAGTTTGACTAAAAATGCTGCGCAAGCTTCGCGGAAAGAAACCTTTACTAAAGGAAAGGATTTTATTATAGGAGATTGTGAGCAATAGGTATATATACCCATTTAACAAAATATTACTTGGTGATTATTATATGGAAGCAAAAATTGCGCGGAAGCATCAAATAACAATTCCAGAAGAAATTCGTAAAAAGGCTAAGATTACCACAGGCGACACGGTAGAAATCTCATATGAGCATGGAAAACTCGTGATAGAAAAAATTGAAGCGAGTTGGGAAAAGGTCATGAAAGAGACAAAAGGAGCATGGAGTGAGCATCCGGTATTTAGAGAAATGAATGACGCAGTTGAAATAGTAAATTGGATGCGAGGAAAGGAATGAAGCATTCATTGGATACGAATGTGATCATAAGTCATTTCAAGGCAGATAAATTTTCTGATGATACAGATCGGTTCTTCGCATGGGTGAAGAATTTCGGAGATAAGATGTATATCACAGACATTGTATATGCTGAGCTTTACACGGGGGTTTATCTATCACAAAATCCAGCACTCGAAGGAAAGCGAATAGAAAGATTCTTGGCTGTGAACGACATCGAGGTGAAGCATATAACTTCAAAGATAGCAAAGCGCGCAGGTGAGCTTTATGCAAAACACCTGCTAAAAAATAAGAAAAAAGGATTTAAACGCATACTTCCAGACTTTGTGATTGGGGCGCATGCTGAGCAGCATAGCGATATTTTTGTCACTTGGAATCCCTCTGACTATGATATAAACATAGCTGTCAAGACACCTGTGGAAGTTATGGAATAGAAACCATGAAAAACAAAATCGTTTGCATCGCTGGCTTGGGCTACGTTGGCTTGCCCTTAGCAGAAGCCTTTTCAACGCACTTGAAGACGATTGGATTCGATATTGATGAAGCAAAGATAGAAGACTTGAAGAAGATTAATAACAACGAAGAAAACATAGAATTCACTGCAGACCCATCGAAAATAAAACAAGCGGATTTTGTTTTAATCTGCGTTCCCACGCCGGTAACGAAATCCAAAGAGCCGGATTTGAGCTATGTGAAATTGGCAGCAGAAATTGTTGGCAAAAACCTGAAAAAAGGAGCTATCGTAGTTCTGGAGTCCACCGTTTATCCGGGAGTTACTGAAGAGGTCATTGCACCTATTTTAGATTTAGAAAATGAATCCGGATTGAAATGCGGAAAGGATTTCAAAATTGGTTACTCGCCCGAACGGATAAATCCGGGTGATGAAGCACATGCCTTAGATAAGATAACAAAAATAGTTGCAGGGATGGATGAAGAGACAACAGAAACCTTAGCTGAACTTTACGGTTTGATAACAAACGTGTACAAAGCCAAAGACATCCGTACTGCGGAAGCAGCTAAGGTGATCGAGAACATCCAGCGGGATTTGAACATCGCATTGATGAACGAATTAACCTTGATTTTTGATAAGATGCATTTGGATACGAAAGCAGTATTAGAAGCAGCAGGCACCAAATGGAACTTCCATCCTTATAAGCCTGGTTTGGTTGGTGGTCATTGTATTCCAGTTGATCCTTACTACCTGGTTTATAAAGCGAAAGAGCTTAGTTATCATCCACAGGTGATTTTAGCAGGGAGAGCGATAAACGATTACAAACTTTTTTGCAAGCAAAAAGCATTTACAAAACTTTTAAGAAAAGTTTTATCAAAAATGCTTCGCGGAAAATGCTTCGCCTATCCTTTGCGCTTGCGTTTACCGGCATTTTTGGCGTTTTCCCGGATCTGGATTTGAGCACATTAACGGTAAGAGAAGTTGCAAGGGATAAATCGTTATGTTCCTGTTGGAAATATTTTAAATAGCCCAAAGCTTTAAGTTATCGTATAAAAAATAGTAAAATGTTAAGGAGGCGAACAAAATGGGAAATGAATATGTGAGGTGGACGAAAGAGTTTGAAAGGAATCAGAAGTGGTTTATAGATAATTTTGGGGGTATTTTGAAGGGGTATAAGGAGAAATTTGTTGCCGTGTGGAATCAGAGAGTGATAGACGCAGATACAGACCTGGAAAAGCTGTCAAAGAGTGTTAAGGAGAAAACAAGGAGTGCTAAGGGTGTTTACGTGGGATATGTTAGCGAAAAGCCAATAGAAATGATACTATGATTAGAGGGCTCTTCAGGAATGATATAGGATTTATAAATGCACATTTGATCTCGGAGGAGATGAGAATTGACGAGATGATTGAGTTTTTAGTAGATACCGGTGCAAGCAGAACGACTTTACTCGACAAAGATGCAATATTTAAGGATAAATTATGGTAAATTGAGGAAATCAGAGCAGGATATGAGTGGGATTGGAGGGTCTGTTGAAACTTATGTAATAGATGACTCTGTTATTCTTTTTGGTGAGGATAGCATAAAAATACCTGTATTCGTGCTCAAGCATCCACTTGAAGAAATGAACAGGGAGGAGAGGATAAAGATACTCAGGTTTCCATCAATATTGGGCAGAGATGTTATAAATAAATTTAGGCTGATTTTCGATAAGGGAATGGATGAAATATCGCTGAAGGCTCGAAAATGAACACCGTCCAGAGAATCGCGAAGAACACCGGCGTATTGCTCGTTTCGCAGATTGTGAGTTACATATTGGGTTTCTTCTTCGTGATGTACACTGCCCGGTATTTAGGTGCCGAAGGGTTTGGTATAAACCCTTTTAAAAAGCGTTTACAAAACTTTTAGGAAAAGTTTTATCAAAAAAGCTTCGCGGGAAATGCTTCGCATATCCTTTGCGCTTGTTTTTACCGGAATATTTTTGGTTTTTTCAGATTCCGAGCGAAAAGAATAAAAGATGAGGAGTGATCATGAAAAATACGATGAAATCCCCGTTACCATCATACGAAACAACATGAAAACAGTTGGGATGACAAGAGAGGAATATTTCTCCATTTTGAGAAACATTTAGTTAAGCGTGCCTTATAGAAGATGATACCATGCCCGAAATAAGCTGATGTTTTATAATCTTACACCTGCAATAGATTAACACCTTGTCCGAAATCGTTAACCAACGCCTACAAAAAATAGCAAAAACTATAATGAAAGGTGAATTAACCATAAGCCCTGATGCTTTTTATACATTGGTCAAATTGAAAGAGGAGCTCGAAGAGGTGATAGAAACGATTGAAATAATGAATGACAGGGCGTTAATGGTGGGGCTGAAAAGGTCTAAGAAAGACGTTGAAGAGGGCAGGGTTTACGAATTGAAAAATGTTGATGACCTCGATGAAATCTGGAAATGAAAGTAATCTATACAGAAGAGTTCAAAACAGACGTGAGGAAAGTGAAGGACAAGAAGATTCAAGGTGTGAATGATGATTATGGAAACTACTCCCGACACATGGGGAAGCCTGACGAGGGAAAAAGCAAAGAAGAGATAGAAGCATTCGGCGTGAAAGCTCTGGAGGACATGTTACAGATTACAAATCACACATTACCATTACCGATCGCAGATCGCATGGATTGTGTGATCGTGGCAGTAGCGCATGACGAATTCACGCAAATGGAATTTAAAGATTTAACAAGGATGATGAACGAGAATCCTGTGTTGATTGATATACGAGGAATGTTTAGTGGAGAAGAAGCGAAAAGGGAAGGGTTTTATTATAGGAGGTTATAATCATCTTATAATTAGGAGGCACGATAAAATGGAGACGCTATCTGTTGATATTGATAGAAAAGTGAGGGCGTTGTTGGACGCAGGGTATTACTCCAACAAATCCGAAGTAATAAAAAATGCCGTAATAAGCCTATTTCGAGAGAATACGGAGCTGAACGTTACCGTAGCGATAGAACTTTACAAGAAAGGGGAGGTATCCTTGAGTAAGGCGGCGGAGATCGCAGGGATGACTACAATTGAATTTAAAGAGATTTTAGGGAAGAGAGGATTTACAAGGGGGATAGAGGCGAGACCAGCAGAAGAAATGGACAAGAAGCTCAGGAAATACCTATGATATGATATTCGATACGGATATATTGAGTATGCTTGGCAAAATAGGTAGGGCGGATTTGCTGAGGAAATTATTTCCGAAAACGAGTCTTGTGATCTCTTTTGAGGTTTACAACGAGCTTTTGAGGGCAAAGGAAGCAGGGTATGATTTTGTTGATGATATTTTAGAGCAATGATTTGGGATTGTTTATCTGGATTCAGAATTGATCAAAGAGTATGAAGAGAAGAAGATAAAGTTGAGAAATATTCATGCAGGTGAGCTAACATCTATTCTGTTGTCTAAGAGGGAAGGTATGGCTTTTGTGACCAACGATAGCAAGGCGAAGAGATTTTGCGAAGAGAATGGTGTTGAGTGGTTGGATATTGTTGATCTACTCAGGTTTATGCTATCGGAAACGTATGCTTGATGAGAGAGGAATTGAGAAAGTGGTCAGAGAGATTGAAGAAAAGGATAGGACGAGAATAACGAGGAAAGAGGAAATCTTTGCTGATGTAGTGTAAAAGGGATGAGGACTAAATGAAGTTGGGAAAGTGATAAAAGGCTCGAAAGTGTTGATTATGGGTTTGACTTACAAGGAGAATGTGCCGGATACGAGGGAATCGCCGGTGAGGGAGATGGTGAAGGAGCTCAAGGAGTTTGGGGTTGATGTTTACGGATATGATCCCTTGCTGAGCGAGGAGGCGATAGAAGCATTTGGTGTAAATGCTCTGGATGACATATTACAGGTTACAGATCACACATTACTGCCCGAAGGGCGCATATTACCGCCCGCAGGGCGTCCGATCGCAGATTGCATGGATTGTGTGATTGTAGCAGTGGCGCATAACAAGTTCAAAAGAATGAACTCAAAAGATTTCCTTTTAGCACAAACTTTTCTTTCAAACTTTAGGAAAGTTTAATCAACAAACTTTTAGGAAAAGTTTGACTAAAAATGCTGTGCAAGCTTCGCGGAAAGAAACCTTTACTAAAGAATAAACCTGCTTTCTTAGCACAGGTTCTTTCTCGTAGAAAGAAAGTGTTTTGTAAAAAGAAAAAGTGTGTTGGTATTCGGTTGTTACCTGTTCTTATCGTTCTGTCAGTATTCACGATTTCACTTGCTATCGGTGCGTATGCAAGGAGAAACAGGATTTCGGAAGAGGATAGATTTAGCGTTGAATTTTGGGCTTTGGTTGAGGCTATGAAAAGATGAGGGAAAAGGAATGGAGCAGATTTTATACGACACAAGCAGTTTGATCATCAAACCTTTAAAAAAGGTTTAATCCAAAAACGCTGCGCAAGCTGCGCAGAAGCAGGGATTAGATATGTAGAAAGAAGGAACTGGGATGTTAAGACAAACTTTTCTTTCATAAAGAAACCTTTACTAAAGAAATGAACTGAAACTTTTCTTTAAAAAAGAAAGCTTTACTAAAGAAACAAAAAGAAGAGAAAAATGCTGCGCAGATGGAATTCGAGGATGGATTGAAGAAAGTGCAGGAGTGGTTCACCGAAAACTGGAAGGACGTAGATAAAAGTGCGGAGTTTTAAATCCTACAGACACAGATTAACACAGATGAAAAAAGAACTAAAAAAGAGAAAAAATCAGCGTAAATCAGTGTCTTAAAAAGTTATTCCCAACTTATGACCGCCAGGATGAGGGGGATGTTTGATGAAGAAGAAGCTGTGAAAAAAAAGGTTTTATTATAGAGGATTGTTATGGTAATGGCAAGGATATATTTATATTATAGCAACATTTATGAAAACACAGTGAATGAGAAATGAAAGGATTAATCCTATCCGGTGGATTTTAACGCCGGGTACGAAGCATGGGTGAAAAGGAGTGATGAAAAATGAGTGGTGTGCAGAGTCTTAGGGAGCATTTGGATCGTATGACACAGGAGTTGATCCAAATAAAAAAAATTGCTATTGGATTAGAAGAGAGCGATAAAGAAAAGACGGAGAGAGCATGGGATGATTTAATGGCAGCATCCAAAGAGATTTCGCGGGAATGGAAAGGGATCTCTGCGGTAGAAGAAATCAGAACCCAAAGGGAGAAGAGATGGTGAAATATATAACTATTGATAGTTCTGTCATCGTTGCAGCTTTAAGAGAACAAGAAGAAAAACACGAGGTATGTAAAAAATTGCTGGAAAGAGTAAAAGATGGAGAATTTGTGGCATTAGAGCCTTATACTGTTTTAGTGGAAGTGGTTGCTGCAATAAAAAGGAGAACAAAATCCAAATCCCTGGCGGGAAGAGTCAAAAATGACTTAGAAAGCATAGATACGATAAAATTTTCAGATTTGATGTCGAGTAGAGCAGATAGTGCGGCGGAGATGGCAAAAGAAACAGATGTTAGAGGAATGGATGCAATTGTTGTTCAAATTGCAAAGGAGTTCAACGCACCTTTGGTTAGTTTGGATGGAGAAATGACGAAAAGAGCGAAATTAGTTGTTAAGATCGTAGATATTGAGGATGTGATAAAGTTATGAAAATCGCAACAACCGGTGGTGGGGTAGATGGGCTGTTAGCAATGGGACTAAAAGAAGAAGCAGTTGGAGAAGCTATAAATCTCGGCTCCGGCAAGGAGCACCGGGTTATAGATATGGCGAACATGGTGAATGAGCTCGCAGGTCAAACGTTAAGAAAGTTTTATCATCAAACCTTTAAAAAAGGTTTAATCCAAAAATCCTGCGCAAGCTTCGCAGATGAAATTCGAAGGAGGTTTGAAGAGAGTGCATGGGTGGTTCACTGATATTTTTAAGTCAAGAATATAACTTAATTTTGGTGATGAATATGGCAACAAGAACAAAAGCGATATATGAAGAGGGCATTTTGAAACCGTTGGAGAAGCTCGATTTGAAGGAAGGAGAGGAAGTGGAGATAGAGGTGAAGAAGAGCCCAGTTGAGAGATTAGAAGGGATGATAAGGATCTCTAATAGAAGGTGGGTGGAAGAGCTAATAGAAAGTCCTGATTTGGAGCCAATTTAATGCTGGACAAGATAGAGTCAGGAACAAGGGTATTCATAGATGCTAACATCTTTCTTTACGAAACTTTTGACCATTGGAGATACGGTAGATTATGCAAAAATTTTTTAGAGGATGTAAATAAGGGTAAGTGCAGTGGTATAACCACTGTGCTGGTGTGCAACGAGGTTTTTCATAGGGTTATGCTCGCCGAGGTCGTAGAAAAGTATGGAATAGAGCCTAAATCTGTTGTACGTCATTTGAAGAAGAATTGGAGTATTATAACGGAATTGAGTAAACCATGGGATGTTATGTTAAATATCAGACAGATTGAAAACTTGAAAATCCTTGAAGTAACTGAAGATGATTTTGAAGTTGCTCTAAGTTATTCTAAAAAATATGGTTTACTCTCGAATGATGCCATACATGTTGCAACGATGACGCAGCATGGAATAACAAACATCGCAACAAACGATCCTGATTTTGAAAGAGTGGAAGGGTTAACGGTTTGGAAGCCGTGAACAGAAATATAGAGGACATATGAAAAACAAAACGGTCTGTATTGTTGGTTTAGGGTATGTAGGTTTGCCCTTAAACTTTTTTGCAAGCAAAAACCTTTACTAAAAAAAATGCTTACGCTACTTTTTAGCTTCGCTAAAACCTTTACTAAGAATGCTTACGCAATTTTTTATCTTTGATAAAAAACAAGGAGAAAGGAAAGAAAGGAGTATAAATACCATGAGAACACGGACTGTTTGCATTATCGGCTTGGGCTATGTAGGCTTACCTTTAGCAAAGGCTTTCTCCAAGCACCTGAAAGTAATAGGCTACGATGTAGATGAAGAAAAGATAAGAAATTTAGGTAACAACAATAACACCAAAGAAAACATAGAATTCACCACAGACCCATCGAAAATAAAACAAGCGGATTTTGTTTTGATTTGCGTGCCCACGCCAGTAACAAAATCAAAAGAGCCGGATTTGAGATATGTAAAATCCGCAGCCGAAATTGTTGGACAGCACCTCAAGAAAGGCGCTATCGTAGTTCTGGAGTCCACGGTTTATCCCGGCGTAACAGAAGAATTCGTTGCACCCATTTTAGATTTAGAAAACGAGTCAGGACTAAAATGCGGAGCGGATTTCAAAATTGGCTACTCGCCGGAACGGATAAATCCTGGCGATGAAGCACATGCGCTGGATAAGATAACGAAGATTGTTGCGGGAATGGATGATGAGACCACCGAAACTTTAGCTGAACTTTACGGCTTGATTACCAACATTTATAAAGCCAAAGACATACGAACCGCAGAAGCGGCAAAAGTCATCGAGAACATACAAAGGGATTTTTTATTTTGTGAGCAATGTTTTATATAAAGTAGAAGACTACAAATATAACAGGTGATAAGAATGGGAGAAATATTTGCATTACCTGCAATTATTGAAAAGGAAATAAGAGCACTGATCAAATACGGATATTATGGCAGCATTGACGAGGCTGTAAAAGATGCGTTTAGAACTTTGTTAAATGCTAAACCTGATCTTAGAACGGCTGCGGCTATTGAACTTTATAAAGAGGGTGCGGTATCGCTGGGTAAAGCCGCGGAGATCGCAGGAGTAACGACAATCGAGTTCAAAGACATATTAGCAGATAGAGGAATAAGAAGAGAAGTAGGCTCAAGGAGTGTGGAGGAGTTGGAGAAAGGTGTTGAACTAATCAAAAGGTTGAAGCGATGAATTTAGTCTTTGACACTGATATTCTCAGCACTTTCGGAAAGATAAGAAGGCTTGACCTATTAAAGAAGTTGTTTCCCAATGTAAGGTTCTTTGTTCCTTCTTCCGTTTACAATGAGCTTTTCAAAGCAAGGGATAAATCATCACAATCAAAAAGTTTATTTAAGCATCAGGCGAATTGGTATTAAGGTGATAAAAATGTTAGAGAGGGAATACATTGTAGAAAGGATAAAATCACTGCCAGAAGAGAGCCTTAAAGAGGTTACTGATTTTGTCGAGTTTTTGGAGGCGAAGAGAGAGAGATTAGTAGAAGAAAGGGAAAAGGAAGGGAGGGAAGATCCCTTAAGTAAGGTAATCGGAATCTGTGAAGGTCCTTCTGATCTGGCGGAGAGGCACAATAAATATGTCTATGGCATCAAATAAACGGATTTTCGTAGATACGTGGGCGTGGCTGGCGTTGTCAAATCGAAAAGATGCACATCACGAGTTTGCAAAGAAGGAGTATGAAGAGATAAAAGAGGAAGGATACAGAATAGTTACTTCAGATTATGTGCTTGATGAAGTAATAACTGCTCTATTCAGAAATGTTGCTTTTGCGAATGCAGTTCAATTTGTCGAATCTTTATTTGCTGCAATAAAGGGCAATCAAATAAAGTTAGAGAGAATAACAGAAGCAAGATTTAAAGCTGCCTGGTCGCTGAGGAAAAAATATCAGGATAAGCCTGATATTTCTTTCACTGACTTAACCTCTTTTGTTCTGATGCAAGAATTGGTGATAAATAGTGTGTTCACAGGCGATGCTCATTTTGAGGAGATAAATTTAGGATTTGAAATCTTACCGAAATAGAAAGGAGAAATAAAAAAACATGAAAAACAAAACGGTCTGTATTGTAGGATTGGGCTATGTAGGACTGCCGTTGGCTAAGGCTTTTTCAAGACATACAACACCGAAGATAAAGATAATATAGAATTCACTTCAGACCCCAAAAAGATAAGAGAAGCTGATTTCGTTCTAATAGCAGTACCCACGCCGGTGACGAACTCTAAGGAGCCAGATTTGAGCTACGTGAAATCCGCAGCCGAGATTGTGGGTAAGCATTTAAAGAAAGGAGCCTCAGTCAGTGGTTTTAGATTCAACAGTTTATCCCGGCGTTACAGAAGAGGTGGTTAAACCGATACTGGAAAAAGAATCAGGAATGAAATGCGGAAGGGGATCTCCACCCTAATTCTAAGCTCAATCCGACTAAGGCGACACCATCTCATATCGAAGTCCTCGATTCCGGAACCGCTTCGATTCTGTCTGAAGGCAAAACTCAAAAGATCGTTCTTAAAGGCAAGAAACTCAAAGGGGTATGGATTGCAGCCCAGCAGGAAGATTCTGATATGTGGTCGATAAGTAAAAGCGAGTCGAAATGAGATTACGATAAATCGCTCTTGTACATTTGAGAGGCCGTCCCACAATTACCTAACGATGCTAAGCACACTGCCTACGCATATTACGGTGCGAACTGTGGAGAATGCCCGTTCAGAGCGGAATGCGCCGATTATCGGTACGATTCGGACGTTAGTAGCTAATTCGACATCTAAGTAGTGAAATTTTTACGCGTCCACACAATAGTTAACTTTAAGTGTCAGTGTTGATAATGAATTGGGGGACAGCCTGTACTAACTAACCCAAAGCAGAAGGAATATATACATACGACCAAAATGAAAACATTACATACCGTGCCCAAACTCAAGCACTTTCCGAGAGACCTCGCACTCGTGATCCTCTTCACGCTTTTATGC
>JAUWPM010000003.1 GCA_030611585.1 Methanosarcinales archaeon
TCCATCCGGAACGTGCCTTATCGCCTCTGGTTCTATAATGTACAAGCCGGTATTCGCAAGGTTGGAGAAACACTCATCCGGAGCGGGCTTCTCTTTGAAGTTTATTATCCTACCCGTGGATTCTATCTCCGCGATCCCATATAAAGACGGATTAGGCACGGGTAGAAGTGCAATGGTCACTGAACCTTCATGCGCTTTGTGAAACGTCATCAGCTTCCCTATGTCTATCTCCGTAATGTTATCGCCCTGTATAATTACCATTGTATCGGCTATTCCAGCGTTTTTTACCGACCCCGCGGTTCCTAATGGCGAAGGCTCCTCAGGATATGAAAGCTTCAAATTCTTTCTGCTGCTGAGATAATTCATCGTTTGCTCTCTCAGGTAGTTCGTGGTGATAACAATCTCTTTCAAGCCATAACCAGCCAGATAATCCAATATATAATCTATTACCGGTCTATTCACCAGCGGAATCATAGCCTTCGGCGTGCTAAGCGTAAGCGGTCTGAGCCGTGTTCCATAGCCGCCCGCAAGAATCACTGCTTTTGCCATCTTTAACGTTACTTTCTTTTAAAAAGGAAGCTTTATAAAACCGTAGATAGGGATAGAAACATATAATGAATAAAAAGTTTGTAAATGCCTATTCACCTTCGCATATAACTGGCTTCTTCGAGATATGCGATAATAAAAATCCACTGTATAAAGGCTCTCGTGGCTGCGGCATCGTGTTAGAAGCAGGCTGTGTAACTGAAGTTTCTATCGGGCATGATCTTCCGGTAAATGCGCAAATAGAAATAAACGGCAGAGCGGAAGAGGCGAATACCACTAAGTACGTTGTTGAGCATCTGGCAGGTGCATCTGAAGTTGCAGTCATGGTCGTGGTATCAACGAACTTCGAAGTGCCGGTCGGCTGTGGGTTTGGTGCAAGCGGCGCCGGTGCGCTCAGTACTGCCCACGCCTTAAACGAACTTTTGTCGC
Organism: Methanosarcinales archaeon; assembly: GCA_030611585.1. Taxonomy (GTDB): domain Archaea; phylum Halobacteriota; class Syntropharchaeia; order Alkanophagales; family Methanospirareceae; genus JACGMN01. Next base: position 976 of record JAUWPM010000003.1, read on the forward strand.
TCAATATGACGGTAAACGAGGTAGCGCAAATCGCACACTGCGCCGAAGTGGAAAACAGCACGGGCTTAGGTGACGTAATCGCGGAGACGTGCGGTGGTATAGTGATAAGAAAGAAGCCAGGGCCTCCAGGAATAGGCGTAATTGATCGGATACCACATAGAAACGAGCGAATAAGTTACGTGGCGCTTGGTAAAAAATCGACAAAATCGGTGTTAACGGAAGGCGGTGACGAGCTGAAACGGCGAATAAACGAAGCGGGTAGGGCAGCGATGAAAGCGTTGATGCGGAAGCCCACGGTGGAAACATTCATGCGTGCGTCACGTGAATTCTCGTTACGAATCGAACTGATAAGCGATACCTGCAAGGATGCGATAGAGGCGGTGGATGCCGAAGGGAAAGTCGCCAGTGTGGCAATGTTAGGAGAAACGGTTTTTGTCATCGGCGATAGTGAAGCATTGAGCGAGTTCGGAGAAGTAAAAGAAAGTAGAATCTCTAATGCGGGAGTGAGAGTTATTTGAAGACGTTTGTGCTAAGATTTCTCTGTTTCTGTAACCACGAGATTACACAGATTTTCACAAGAAAACAGAAAATAAGTTATAGACACAGATTAACGCTCGTGGGCTCCGCCCACGTTCCCGAAAACCCTGAAAGGGTTTAATTAACACAGATGATAAGAATCAACAAACACGGTTAAACGAAAATAAATCTGCGTAAATCAGTGTAAATCTGTGTCTTAAATAGAAGGAAGCTATGCTTTATATACAACGAGAAACTGTGTGGATACGTCTTGTGGAATCTCGTGGTTCTTTTACTTTTCCTTCTTCACGTCCAGGACTCTTCCCTTATCATCCAACACGAATTCCAGTAGAATCCGGTCTGTTTTGTATGCTTTTGGGTTCCAAGTCCGTCCACACGACCCGCATTCAACGTCACTGCCTAATTCCACGATGTACCAGCTTGCATCCGCGTATGACGTTCCACAATAAGGGCAAATGCTAACTGCGACATCCAAAAAGGCTTTCTTTTGCTCCATGTGTTAAAATATTTGATTTCTGACTTTAAATATTTCGTACTTTTAGGTTTGCCAAAAATTTGTTCTTCTTTTAATCTTGTGGACATCTGTGTAATCTTGTGGTTTGCTAAACTATTTCACGACGCCAGAATCAAATCCAGCAGAGCTTTCCTATCCACTTCCGCTCGCGTCCGCCAGCCGATATACAATACCTTATCCGCTTCACCCACATAGCCCTGCTTGATGTACCGATCGAGAGCGAAGAATATTCGCTGTTTGGGGAATTTCGCACTTAAAAACGTCTCGACCGCTTTCCGCGTCGCTTTGCCCTGCTTCGAGATGATATAAGCCAACGTAGCGGAGAGCATGGCAACGTTGTCTATCCGTTCACCCGAAGCCTTCTCAATCACCGGGCTTTTGAGCACAATCATAAACCGGTCGCGCTCTGCTCTCTTATCTCCTTTTCCTTTGTCTTCCCCTTCCCCTTCTCCTCCTTCTCCCGCTTCGCTTATTCGTTTGACTTCCATGCCAAGCTTATCGAGCGCGGAATTTAAAACCCCGATTACTTCCATATAGTCATCGCCCAATGCCTTTTTAAGCTCCCAACCTTTAACGCCCGGGATTCTATGCTGCCTGAAGAATAATAACTGAGCTGCCTTCTTCACCTTCCGTTCGGTTCTTGCCCTTAATTCCTCTTCTGTTTCCCCTTCCATCTTAACCAATCCTCATAGCTTAACGAAACCGGAATAGACCTGCCCTGAGTGTGATCTGCTTTGGCATTGACGTTGGTGTTACTCGGAGAAATAAACACTTCTTCTTCTAAGGGATTTATATCGAGTTCCGCTTTGCCTTCGTTTACTAGATAACTCGTCAGATACGCTTTTTTTATACTCGTTTCGAACGCATCGCCATAAATAAAATCATGATATTCGATTCTGCCACGCGCCTCAAGGTCGTTTAAAACCGCTTTTATCGAGTAGTCGAATTCCGTTTTAGATAAGATATTCAACTCAATTAAATCCTCAATGCCGAATGTCGATTCGATCGCAGACGGAAATGGAAACTCGTCATTCCGCGCACCGAGAGGTAGGAGAGCGTTCCAATAAGCCAGTCCCTCTTTCAACCTCTGTGGAGTAATTCGATCCATCGCTATGATTGGATGCCAGGAGTTAAAGAATGCCGTTGCTAACTGCTGGGGCTCCAGCATTTTGAGTTTGAGTTCCAGTAACACTGGATCTATATAGAACGACGAGGAGCGGTCTTTTATCCATTTACCCTGCAATTCGATTATCTTTGCCAATTCGGCGATCGCCTCTGCGTCTAAAAGCAGGTCGTCTAACGATTTCCACTTCTTAGTTTTATGATACCGCTTCAGCGTTTCCAGAAACTTCTTGACGTCCAGGTCGAACGGGTCAGTCCCTTCCGTTTGTATCGTTTTACAAAAATTTAGCAGTCGGAATAGCTCGTCGAATTTCATTTGCTTACCTGGATTTTTGTAATTCCCCATCGTTGTTAACGTCCACCTCTCGCAGATATAATTTAATTTCAACTTCATCCTTAAATAAATCTAAAAATCATCCCTTTCCATCGCCCATATTGAAGTAGGACTGAAAATTGGACTATTGACCGGAAGTTTTAAATACTAACCACTCCTAACCAAAAGTAGGGGATGAAAATGTTTGTAGATATGAAGAATAATAATAAAGGGGAGGGTATTGGAGGTGTTCGTATAAAAAATAAGAAGTTGATTGTGATGGCAGTTGCTGTTCTGACCCTGTTAGTGGTGTTTATAGGTATGGCACTACAGCCTGCGGCAGCGCAAACGTGGCCTACCTCGTGGACGTGGATAGATTCCGATCCAAATGAGAATGGTTGGCAAGATGATTTCCGGGATGTGAAAAATGCTTACTATAATTATGACGAAGAATATCTCTATCTTCGAATGTGTTGTTATGCTAATGCGACATTAACATCCCCTAACCAAGAAGGCCGATTTAAATGGTTCATAGATTTAGATCACAATGCTCATAAACAAGGTGGAAATATAATAGAGGGGGAATATCTTCTTTTTGTTGAAGATGCAAATAACAATGGCACTGGTGAGGTCTATCTTTTGAATGATACTGACGGTGATGGTTATTTCGATGATGACTGGGGCCAATCTACAGGCGGCCTATATAAAAACGAAACTATTACTAATGTTAGTATAGCAGACTATAGAATAACTGGCAAGTGTGTCGATTTATATGTGCGTCTGGCCAACATAACTAATCCCTCTAATTTATCCCTCATCTGGGTAACAGATCAAGAGAATCCTAACCTCGATCAAGCACCCACTACTGATCACCCTGACTCAACGCCAATAGGTCCCTTATGCATACATTGTGCACCCGTTTTTAGTTTAGCGAAGTATGATTGGCCGGATCCCGTTAAAGCTGGCGAGAATCTTACGTATACCATTATCTATGAGAATACAGGCAACATGAACGCCACGAATGTTACCGTAACGGAGGTATTTGACAACAATGTAACCTTTCTCAATGCAACGCCTGCACCTGATACTGGAACAAATGACACATGGACAATCCCAAATCTCCCCGTTGATGGTAAACATTATATCAACATCACGGTCAGGGTGAATGGCACGGTCGCCAATGGTACCATCCTAACGAATTATGTGAATATTACATGCGATCAGGGCGTCGAAAATAATCATACTGTATATACAGAAGTGGTAGGCGAGCCCGTATTGAGTATTACCAAGTACGCTTGGCCTGACCCTGTTGCGCCATGTGGAAATCTTACTTATACCATTCTATTCGGAAATACCGGCGATGTTAATGCTGCCAACACAACACTGAATGATACGCTTCCATCACAGGTAACCTTTATTTCTGCTTCGCCTGAGCCCACCAATACGTCTAACGATAACCACACGTTATCTTGGGATATTGGTAATCTTCCACGAAATGACACTCGTACTATCACGATCAACGTGACGGTTAATTGTCCACTTCCCTGTGGATCTAACCTTACGAATTTTGTCAATCTCTCCGCTGATAATGCAGAGACGGTGAATCATACTGAGGTGACAATAGTACGCTCTGTTCCAAGGCTGGAAATAGTAAAATTTGATAGCCCAGATCCGGTAGAAGCAGGAGCACAGCTAACCTATACAATTTATGTCAACAATACCGGATGTGCAAATGCTACCAATGTGACGGTTACTGAACTATATGATGCCAACGTCACCTTTGTAAATGCAACGCCATATCCTGATTCTGGAAACAATATATGGAATCTTTCGACTCTCAATGTCAGCGAAAGTAAAACAATCACAATCACCGTGAATGTCACATCTCCGCTTCCAAATGGCACAATTTTGGTGAACTTTGCGAATGTAACCTGTGACCAGGGTGTGAAAGATCAAATCTATCAGGATACCACAGTAATATCTGCACCCTATTGTAGTTTAGCAAAATATGACTTCCCAGATCCCGTTAAAGCCGGCGCGAATCTTACGTATACCATTATCTGTGAGAATACGGGCAACATGAACGCCACGAATGGTGTCATAACGGAGGAATACGATGCCAATGTCACCTTTCTCAATGCAACGCCTGCACCTGATACTGGAACAAATAACACCACATGGACAATCCTCAATGCTCCACCAGGCGTTAAGCATTATATCAACATCACGGTCAGGGTGAATGAGACGGTCGCCAATGGTACCATCCTCACTAATTATGTAAACGTCACATCCGACCAGGACTTTGAACATAATCATACTATTTATACTGAAGTTGTGGGTGCGCCCGCATTGAGTATTACCAAGTACGCTTGGCCAAACCCTGTTTCACCACGTGGCAATCTTACCTACACCCTTTATTACGCAAATTTCGGCGGGGATAATGCTACCAACACAACACTGAATGATACGCTTCCACCACAGGTAACCTTTATTTCTGCCTCTCCTGTGCCCACCAACACGTCTAACGATAACCACACGTTATTCTGGGATATTGGTGATCTTCCACGAAATGACACTCGTACTATCACTATCAATGTGTCAGTTAATTGTCCACTTCCCGATGGAACTATCCTTGTAAATAACGTCAGTCTCTCCGCTGATGAGGTAGAGACGGTTAATGATACTGCGAAAACAACAGTAGACTCTACTCCAAGGCTGGAGATAGTAAAACTTGATAGTCCCGATCCTGTACAAGTAGGAGGACAGCTAAACTATACGATATATGTCAATAATACGGGCTGCGCAAATGCGACAAATGTAACGGTTACTGATGTAGTAGCTATGGCTAATGTCACTTTTGTAAATTCTGATCCTTCCCCAAATATTTCGGGGAACAATACATGGACATGGACGAATTCAAGCATTGCACCGGGAGAAAGCTGGCAGATAACACTAACGGTTCAGGTTGATACTCTTCCGCTTGATGGGATTTTATTTGACTTTGTGAATGTAACCTGCGATCAGAATGTGAAAGCTGACAAATGGGTGCTTACAAACGTGACATCCCCCAACATTGTCGATCCGAAAATTGCTGTCGATCAAAACGGTCCTCCGTTAGAGCCTGGGGACATCATCTGTTATACCGCATGGGTAAACAACACGGGAAACGCAAATTCAACCGATAATCCAGGTAACGAATTCGAGGATCCCATACCAGAGAACACTACCTACAATAATGGTTCTTTGCAGATAAACGATGTAAATGAGACCGATGATATTGGTGATGGTATTGGCTACGACGCGGACAATAATACGATTATTTGGAATGGCAATATTACTGCTGGTGGCTCAATCAAAATTGGGTTTTGCGTTACTGTGGATACAAACGTGACTACAGGGATGGTGATTTCGAATCAAGGAATTGTTTATTACGATAGAAATGGAAATGGGACAAACGATGCAGAAGAACCGACCGATGATCCGGGAACTGAAGTAGTAAATGACCCCACCGATTTAGTACTCGATTTTGCTCCGTCACTGCCGGTTCCAACCATGACACCAGTTGGGATGATAGCACTTGTAGGATTGCTTTCCGCGGTCGCTGCACTGAGTATAGGAATAAGGAAGAAAGGATAAACTATTTCAGCCCCTTTTTTCTTTTTTTCAACAGGTACACCGTTAGGTTTTGAAAGAGATGCAGTAATCTCAACGGTGAAAATTGAGAAAAGAGGGGATTTCTATTTCACCTCGCGCTGATATGCGCTACGCCGATTGCTTTTTTGCCCTTTACTACTGGTTATGGGACAATCTCCAGTGGAAATGGTCCCGAAAGGCTTATATGCTCATGCTGCTCGTATGTAGAGATAACGGATCCCCACTCGAAGACCGTGGGTCTTTAAAAATGATGCAGGTGAATAATCGAACTGACGGAGAGGACGCAGCACTAAAAATACCCTATTGCGCTTTAACACTAAAGGAAGCGTTATACTTGCTTACCAATTATTACGAGGGCTACTTCGATGCGGGTAAACAGTCGGTGGTATTAACCGGGTAGAAGGATTAGAAGGGCTGGAATAAGCGAATACGAAAAGCTGCTTCTCAACAATCACTCGCATAAAAGGGAGTGCTTTTTGATTTATTATAGAAAAGCTTATAGATTACCAATATCTTCTTTAAAAATGATACAATGCGAGAAATGAGAGCTTTGACATGGCTAAGCAAAATTTCAGCTTTTGGGGTTAAAATGAGTCTTTGGTTGTTAGGGCAGGAAGACATGGCGAACAGGAGCTGGGTGCCCTGGAGCATATTTGTAAAGGATTGAGTTTTCAGGGGATTAAAATGCACCAGGATACCTCAAGCGGCGCTAAAAGGGATGAGGATAGTAGTATTGGATTGGAGGCATTGATACGATGAATATAGTAAAGTGGGCTGGTGTTGCGGTATTTCTCATTGGACTGCTGGTTATGGTGGCTTATAGCATGTACCCGCTTTTTTACCAACAGGCGGAGGAATCTACGATACTGTTTGGAATGAAAGTAAGCATGGTGCTGATGGGTATCGGTTCAGCTATTTTAATAATAACAATGAGCATTGAACGATACAAAGACTGGAAAAAGATGAAAGAGGAGATAGATGAGAAGGAGTTGAGACCATGAGCGTAATGGTGGTAAATACTGATTTCGTCCCGGGTAAGGAGATAGTAGAGGTTTTAGGTCTGGCGAAAGGGAATGTGATTCAGGCGAAACATCTCGGAAAGGATATAGCGGCGGGTTTTCGAACGATTGTCGGTGGTGAGATAAAAGAGTACACGGAGATGATGAGCGAGGCGCGCGAGATCGCATTGAAAAGAATGGTGGAGAAGGCCGAGGAGATGGGCGCTGATGCGGTCGTGAATCTTCGGTTTATGACCTCTATGGTGATGAGTGGCGCAGCGGAGATACTTGCGTACGGCACTGCGGTGAAGTTGAAGTGAATTCGCCTTATGCAACTGCTTTTGGTTGGGAGTGCGTATAGTAAATAAAGACGGAAGAGAACGAAATAGGAGATCTCTGAGGCGGCTTTGAGACCATGAGCATAATAGTGGTAAATACGGATTTCGTCCCGGGTAAGGAGATAGCGGCGGTTTTAGGGCTTGTGAAAGTTTTTTATAAGTATCGCATGGCTGTCACTGACTGTGGTAGGCTTATAGTAGATCTTTTAGGACCCGTGGAAGTAGAGGTCATTCAGGCGAAAGAGTACGATGAGAATATGACGGCGGGATTTCAGCAAATTGCCAGCGATGAGATGCACCCGGACGCGATATTCGAAGGTAAGATAATCGCACTGGGAAGGCTGAAAAAAAAGGCTGAGGAACTGGGTGCTGATGCAATCATAAATGCGCGATTTATGACCGCTAGGATAACGAGCGGAATCTCAGAGATGCTCGCATACGGCACCGCGGTGAAGTTAAAGTGAAATCAGACAAAAAATAAAAGAAGGGGGATATTTAATTAAAATCCCCCGAATCCTGGTCCCATACTCGGTCCTGGGAACATCTGTCCCGGCATCATTGCAATAAACGCAGCAACTAGTATCCCGATAATGATTGCAGGTATGACTATTGCAATAATCACCGCGAGAGCTGCTTTCCCGGTAGTGAGGTCGTGAAGTTGTCTCACACCGATGATTTCCACGATAAGCGCCCATATCCCTGCAATGAAACCTACGATTGGAATCCACCCCAAGATAAGGCTCGGTGTCATTCCGTAAATCACTGCTTTTATCGTCTGCCCCATGCCGTTTCTACCGCCAACGAGATATACCCAGATGTGAAGCCAGACTCCACCAATGAAGATACCGATTATTCCACCAATGAGTGCAGCGATAAAAACGCCTACTGCGGCCAAAGGTCCCGCTACTGCTCCAAATGGCATCTGTGGTACACCAAACATCCCAAACATTCCCGCGATCATCGAAAACGCCACGGCGGCTATGATTGCAGAAAGCACAGCATATATCGCCAGAATGACGACGAAATACTTGAACGCATCGCCAAGCGAGTCTTCCCTGGAGGCGTCGAAGGTATCCGAAGGACTGAACAGGAACCCCTTTATTCTTTCCACTATGCTCAAGACCATTTTGCGTCACTGCAACCAAATAGGGATTTAGCCCTATAAAAACTTTTCCATAAAGTGGGCATTATTTGTGGACTCTTGCCTCACAGCTTCATCCTTCCTATATCCACGTATCTAATTATATAACTCTCTTCCCCTACTTTCTCCGTAAACGAAAATATCATTCGCTTCTTCACGCCGTGCGCCAACCGTACCGCCCGTGCTAACTCGGGCATCGAAAACACATGCTCTTCGGGCAGCGCATGAATCAAATTCAGGGAATGTCTCTGGTTTGTTGCCTTGTACACTCTGAAATGCGAACCGAATTTAAAACCGGTTTTTAGTATCAGCCCCTTTTCCCTTAGATCCTCGTAAACCGCGTATTTAGCCATGAACTCGCTTTCTATGTGGGCGGCATGCTCGATGAACTGCTCGAAACTCAAACTCAGTTCCAGCAGCCCTTTCTTTAACAAATATGCCGCTTCAACCAGCGAAAGCAGCAACCTATTCTCATTCGTTAACTTGCCATAAAAATCGTTTTCGTAGAGGTTCACAGCTAAATCCGTATCCCATAAAGTTACCCTGTCCCCCAGCAAAGATGCTTTACCCTTTCCGCTCACTTCACTCTTCCTTTTTCTATCTTCTCGCTCCTCTCGCTTCTCAATCACGTCGTCAAACTTTGCTTCCTTGACGTCGTAGTACGTGACGTCGCTTTCATCATCCACGACTGCAATAACGGGCTCCTTTCTCATGTTATGAGCTAAAACAAGGATAGCCTCCATGTCCTTCACCGATAAAAATTCTCGCTCTGATAATATGCGGATGAAGTACCGAGCAGTCTTCGCTCCCGGCTTGGTTCCACGCGGATAGAGCCAAAAATCAACTTTACCGGGCTGCACCACATAGCCGCGCTCCTTCAAATCTTTGTACACGATGTATCTCGCCCCGAAGTTCGGATAGATGCCCAACGCATGCTTAAAGAAATCTTCAAGTGTCAACTCCGATCCTTTTCCCTTTGTTATTACTATCTTCCCAGCCTCAAGCAAAAAAGCAGCCTCTTCCAGTGATAGCTCTAATTTGTACTCCCGTTCCCCTTTTACACCTTTACCCTTTTTCCTTCCGTAACCCCGAAACTCAAAAGTATCTGCTTCTGACCCTGCTACTATGACATTTTCGCCTGACAGTACTCCGTGCATCTTTATTGTGATAAACGATTTCTCAATAAGAAAGAAAACAATAAGCTTTTTAAGTCTCTCTTCTCCATGTGCATAGAATAAAATAAAATGAATAATGGGGAGTACGACATAGAATACTTCAAGGAAAATGGATTCGTAAGGAAGCAATGCGAGAAGTGTGGCACGTACTTCTGGACTCGTGATAAAGATATAAAGACATGCGGGGACGCCCCGTGTGAGATTTATTCGTTTATCGGCTCGCCCATCTTCAAAGAGCGAAGTCCCGATGAGGTGAGGGAATCATTCCTGTCTTTCTTTGAAGATCGTTCGCACACGAGACTGGGAAGGTATCCGGTCGTGGCACGATGGCGAGATGACATATACCTCACAATCGCATCTATTGCGGATTTTCAACCTTTTGTAACGTCAGGCAAAGTCCCTCCACCTGCGAATCCGCTCGTCATTTCGCAACCCTGCATACGGCTTGAAGACCTCGAATCCATAGGGAAAAGCGGTCGTCATTTAACCATTTTCGAGATGATGGGTCATCATGCCTTCAATAAACGAGGCGAGGAGGAGATATACTGGAAGAATGATACCGTGAGGTATTGCGATGATTTTCTGCGACAACTTGGTGTGGACATGGAGAGTGTAACATATAAGGAAGCTCCGTGGGTAGGCGGCGGAAATGCGGGACCGTGCCTCGAAGTAATCACCGGCGGGTTAGAGCTTGCTACACTCGTTTTCATGGACCTCGAACTATCTCCTCGTGGTGACATAAACATGGAGGGGCGGCGATATCGGAAAATGGACACGTACGTCGTGGACACGGGATACGGCTTGGAACGTTTTGTATGGGCTTCTAAGGGTACTCCAACGGTGTATGACGCGATGTTCCCCGCCGTAATAAAGGAATTGGTAAACGCCGCGGGAATTGAACATCCGATAGAGACGCATCCAGAGATAATTATGAAGCATGCAAGTTTGTCCGGCTCTCTGAAAAGGGTAGAAATAGCGAAAAGATTGGGTATTTCGCTGGAAACTCTCACAAGCATATTGGAGCCGATAGAAACCATCTATGCGGTTGCAGACCATACAAAATGCCTGGCGTTTATGCTCGCGGATGGTATCGTACCTTCAAATGCAAAAGAGGGCTATCTGGCAAGATTGGTCTTGAGAAGAGCTTTTAGGATGTTGAAATCCTTAGGAATAGAAACACCGTTAGAGGAATTAGTGCTCATGCAGATAAAAACGCTCAGAAATTCTTTCCCAGAACTGCAGAAATCTGTGGATAGAATCGTTGAAATCGTCTCGCTCGAGAAGCGGAGATACGATGAGACGCTTTTAAAAGGCGAACGAATAATACGGCAGCTTGCAAAGGAATATGAAGGTAAAGCTGAGCAAAAAGTGCCGCCCGATCTACTCATTAATTTATACGATACTCACGGGCTACCACCGGAATTTGTGAAAGACGTGGTATCTAACATGACAGACATGAAAGCAGGCAGTGAAGTGAAAGTAGAGGTTCCGGAGAACTTTTATACGTTAGTTGCACGTATGCACAGCGAGGAGCGAAAGGAAGAGGTGGAACCTTTCGTAGAGAGCATGAGAGAGAAGACGAAGTCAATTCCGGCGACGATAAAGTCGTATTACGAAGAGCCATCTGCGGTAGAGTTCGAAGCCACCGTTTTGGATGGAGTTGATGATTTTGTCATATTAGATAAGACGCTCTTTTTCCCGGAAGGCGGTGGTCAACCTGCGGATACCGGCTTCTTGACTTTCGTGCGGAACGGTGAGACGGGTGCAAAGAGCGTAAAGGTAGTGAACGTGCAGGAAGTTGACGGTGTTATTCTTCATAAAATAGAGAACGGGGAGATAAGTATAAGCAAGGGTGCAGCGGTATCTGGTCACATAGATCCAAAGCGGCGAATCGCGCACACAAAGCACCACACCGCAACGCATATAGTGGTCTGTGCAGCGCGGAAAGTACTGGGCGACCACGTCTGGCAGGCAGGAGCGCAGAAAGGAGAAAAGAGAGCGAGAATTGACATCGCACATTTTAAACGAATTTCTAACGCTGAACGAAGGGAGATAGAAATGCTTGCAAACCAGATGGTCATGGAGAACCTGGAGATAAGGACGAGCTTTGTGGATCGGAATGAGGCGGAGCAGAAATACGGTTCCCGTATTTATCAGGGTGGCGTGCCCATCGGTAAGGAGATAAGAATAGTGCGAATCGGCGAGGATCTGGATGTGCAGGCATGTGCCGGAACGCATCTCTCAAGGACTGGTGAGTGCGGTCCGATAAAAATATTGCGCACTGAGCGGATACAAGATGGTATCGAGCGATTAGAGTACGCAGCAGGCGAAGCTGCGGTCGAAGCGATCCAAGCGCAGGAGGAACTGATAAGGAAATCGGCGGCCGTAGTAAAAGTACCATCCGAGAAGCTTCCTACGGTGGTTGAACGATTCTTTGAGGAGTGGAAACAGTTGAGGAAGGAGAACGAGCGATTACGCGGTGAGATCGCGGAACAGGAACTCGAGCGTTTGAGGGGGCAAGCACAAGATATAAGCGGTGTAAAGGTTATTGCGGCGGTATTGCCCGATGCGGATACGAAAGCGATGCTGAAAATCGCATCGCTGCTCTCGAATGAGAACTTCGTAACGATATTAATAGGACGGGAAGAAAAAAGTGCATCTGCCGTTGCATCCATACCAGCTTATCTCACGGATGAGATACATGCTGGCATAGTAATCAAGCGTGTTTGTGAAGTGCTCGGAGGAAGTGGGGGCGGTAAAGCTGAACTGGCACAGGGCGGTGGTAATAGGAGAGATAAAGTGCATGAAGCCCGTGATGTGGCTTTGAAATATATAGAAGTGGCATTACTACAAAGGAAAAAATAGAATTATAACTGATATTATAATACAAAAGAGAACATTAAGCGAAAGAGGTGCTATATCTGCGTGTATCTGATAATAGTGGGGTTGGGCGGAATAGGAAGAAATCTGGTGAATATCGCGGCAAAGGACAAGAATGACGTGGTAGTCATAGATGAGAATGAGAAGCGATGCAAAGAGATAGCAGAACAATACGACGTCTTAACGATCGTCGGAGACGCAACGCAGAAATCAATCTTAGAGGAAGCGAATGCACAGAGAGCAAATGTGCTCATCGCTACCACTTCTGACGACGGGGATAATTTGATGATGGCACTAACGGCAAAGGAGTTAGGTACGAAAAATACCATTGCCATCGTGAATCAGGAAGAACACGTGGAGATGTTCAAGAACGCGAATGTATTTATGCTTGAGAATCCCGACATGACCGTTGCACGGCATCTCTATCTCACGGCGAAACGACCGAAGATAAAAGATTTTATTACGATTGGTAAAGGAAAAGCGGAGATATTTGAGTTGATCGTCTCTGATAATTCGCGTGCCGCTGGGAAAGAGCTGTCGCAATTGAATATAAAAAAGGGGGTAGTGGTGGCGATAGAGCGGAATAGTGATATAATTATGCCAACAGGCGATGCAGTCATTAAAGCAGGCGATCTCGTAACGATATTCGCGAAGACGAAGGAAGTGGATGCGATAAGCTCCATTTTCACACGTGAGAAGGTTTTTTGATTGCTGGATTAAAGGTAATAGAGATTTGAATAAGATTAAAAGTCCTTGTGATTTCAGATTTGACATTGAAGGAATTGGAGGGGGCACCACCGAATGTCAGGAACTTGGTTGAGGAAAGATAAAAAATTTGATGCTGTGAGGATGATGAGAGAAATCAGGGACAAATTGAGCGAGATATACACCAAAGACCCAGAGGCTGAGAAAAGAGACTTGGAAGCTATAAGGAAAAAATATGGGATAAAGGGCTAAAAATGAGAAAGCGCACTTCCGATACGTTCAGAACGTTAGACAAAACCTCGCTTTTGATGCCTATGGCATAGGATATACACAGTAAAGAGATTGATAAGATGCTTTCTCAACCTATGCACCGCTTCACCCCTTCCAAAACGCGGGCGTCAACAGAACTAAAACGGTAAAGAGTTCTAACCTTCCTATCCACATACAAAGAGACAATATGATTTTGCCTATGATAGGAACGGATGCGTAATCTATTGCTACAAGACCAAAGCCTGGACCAACATTCCCCAGTGTCGCAGCCACGGAAGAGGTAGCACTAAGTATATCAAACCCTAACGCAGTCATTGCAATCGAACACACGGCAAATATCAAAAAATAAGAGAAAATAAATGCGGTAATCCCCTGTATAATGTCGTCAGAAATGGGCGTTTTTCCACTCTTCAGCACAAAAACGGCATGGGGATACAGGATTTTGCGAATTCGTAGTCCAATGTATTTTAGCAGGAGGTATATCCTGATGACTTTTATGCTGCCTCCCGTAGAGCCACCGCATCCGCCAATGAACATCAGGCTCAGCAATATGATCTGGGATAAATGAGGCCAGGCATCAAAATTCGCGGTTGTGAACCCCGTAGTGGTCATGATAGAAACAGCTTGAAACCCCCCGTAGCGGAATGCTTCCTGTATGGATGCGAATTTATGAACGTATAAATCGGCGGTTATTATAAGAGCAGCCGTTAAGAGAAGTAAGCAGTAGACCTGAAATTCCTTGTTTGCTAATATCTTCTGGGGTTTCCTTAGCAACGAATAATGCAAGACGAAGTTCATCCCTGCGAGGAACATGAATACCGCTATGATTAACTCTGCTATTGGATTATGGTATCCCGCGATGTTCTCAGGATGCGGTGAAAAGCCTCCGGTAGGCATCGTGCTGAACGTGTTGCAAAGAGCGTCAAACGGAGCCATTTTCGCCACGTAAAAGAGTGCCAGAACTTCTGCAACCGTCAAAACAAGGTACATTGACCACAGCATTCTCGCGGTCATCTGGACTCGTGGTCTAATCCGTTCAGCCATCGGTCCCGGGAACTCGCGGTCAAATAACTGGCTGCCCGCAATGCCGAACGTGGGAAGAATAGCAATGAAAAGCAGAATGACGCCCATACCTCCAATCCACTGCGTGAAACACCGCCATAAAAGTATGCTGCGATCAACATCCTGCAAATTCAGCATCACCGTGGAACCCGTGGTGGTGAAGCCGGACATAGACTCGAAGAAGGCATCAATTGGACTTAACGTCGCTGAGAATACGTACGGCAGAGCACCGAAAAACGCAACCGCGAGCCAGCCTAAGGCAACAATGGCAAAACCTTCTCGCCTCTTTATTATTCCCGGCGTACCTATCTTCCGTTCTAAAATCACGCCGAAGAGGACGGTTATCGCAAGCGGGATCAGCCAGGTTTTTATAATGAATGGGGTAAGGTGTACTGGTCTCTCGCCGTACCAAATCGCCACTCCTAACGGAACGATCATTAGAATACCAAGATACTTTACGATGCTTCCGATGCTACCGCAAACGATCTTTTGATCCATACACTTTTTCCCTTTTTACAAAAAAGAAAACCTGTACTAAAACTAAACCCTTTTAGAAATTATAGCGCTTTCGGGAAAAAAGACTTTCTTTGGTCACGCTTTCTTTACCAAAGAAAAGGTTTGTGCGGGCACGCTCTCGGTCGGCGCCTTCGCCGTCAACCAGGCCCTCAAGGTCTTTCTCCGCATCGCTATCCTCCGAGCGCCAGCGTTCACAGTGAGTCTGCTCCCTTCCGGGCCTAAACCGGTATCTGTGACAAAGGCATGGCAACAGGCCCTCCAGCCAGCCACCATACCACCGTCAACCCCGCAGGGCGATGCTTCTTCGTCCAACCTTGAGCTGAAATTGACAGCTATGACGTCTTCCTCAAGCTTCGCCTCTCGCATATCGGCGATTTCGAGTTACAAAGGACGCCTAACCCTCCAGGCTAGCCCGCACAGATGAATATAAGTGTTGGATATAAATAAAACCTTTGTTCATAACCCCCGGATTACACAGTTTTTAACGAGAAGATAAAGATACAAGATGCAAGTCAAACCTGTATCTTGCATCCTGCATCCTGTATCGGCAGTTATATCACGAATACAAATATTTCCACATCTCACCTTTATCTGTTTCTATCCTTATGTTAATATCCTTCCATCGCGCCGGCATAGCAGTAGGAACCCGAAATGAAGCTAAGATCTTTGTATAAACATCGATAGTAGCCTTTGAAATTTTATCCCCGTTTAATGAACGAACTTTTTGGAACCCTTTTTCTACCATTTCCTCGAGTTCAACTCTTCGTTTATCATCGTCTTCGACAAAAAGAATTTTTATAATGCCTTCTGCAAGACTTTCAGAGTTGTTAGGCGGCACTTTTACGCCTTCACCAGCGCTTATGAGTTCAGAAAGCCCGCCAACATCTGATGCTACCACCGGAGTTTTAGCCGCCATCGCCTCTAAAACGACGATTCCAAATGGCTCATATAAGGAGGGCACAACAACCACATCTACTGCTTTTAATAAACTTCTGACGGTGTAATCATCTAAATATCCAGTAAAAACAACGTGGCTTGACACACCGAGATAAGCAGCATCTTTCTTCAATTGCTCCCTCATCGATCCTTCTCCTACAATCACGAGTTTTACATCACATTTTACACTTGAACATGAGGTCACAATTCCTGGCATTGCTCCTATCAAAACGTTCACACCTTTTTGATAAACGAGTCTCCCGAGAAATAATATCATCTTTGAACTTTTCGAACCACAAATTTTTTCTTTTATTGCCGCTCTATCAACAGGGAAATCGAATTTCGATGCATCTACCCCGTTTGGGATTACAGAAATTTTTCCTGTAACACCAAACAAGCCTTGTATCTCTCTCTTCATGCTCTCGCTGCACACAATCACATGGTCTGACAATCCTATAAGCCGTTCCTCCAACTCATGGATTCTCATCTGATATTCCCCCTTTATTCCTTGTGACCTTCCGAATTCAGTGCTGTGTATCGTTGAGACTAAGGGCTTTCTGTATCTAAATGCCAGGTCTATTGCAGCATTACCGACCATCCAGTCATGCGCGTGTATTATCTCTATAGAAGCGTCATGGGATTCGATGATCATAGCTCCGATTTTCTTCATCTCATCATTCATGCGAACTATAAAATCGGGCTTAGAGGCATCAACTGCAACCCGATGTACATAAACACCCTCGTTTTCCTTGTAAGGAAAAGACCCTAAAGTAACCACGTGCACCTCCTGTCCTTTTCTCCTCAATGCCTTTGACAGCTCATAGACGTGCTCTGCAATTCCCCCTATCTTATATGGGGGATATTCCCATGAGAGCGTCAATATCCGATTTTGCACTTGCTATTTCTCCGGTTCTCTCACTTTAATCTAACGAAAACACCCCTGCTCTTTTTTACAAACTCCAGCTTATCCTCCTTTGCAAGCCATCCAAGACCCATGTACGCGGTGCTTTGCGAGGCTTTTATCTCTGAGACCACCCCGGATATGCTTAACTCACCTCTTTCTTTCAACAAATGCCATATCTCCCCTGCAACGTTTCCTATTTCTTCTATCATGTCCATAACCAATCACCTTCTTCTTTTTCCATCTCTAAAAAAATATCCCCCTCATATTTATGATTCTTTCACATTGGTCGAGTTCTTTTAAAAGGTAAGCGAAGCTCTTTCCCCGTGCCATATCGAAAATCGCGGAACCAGAAAATCCCGGAGGCGAAGCTGGTCATTGATTGTTGCTTCCTCCAGTAAGTAGTGTGCCTGAATTTCCTCAAGATATCTTCTAATCTCTTTCTTTGCTCTACTATTGAAATTCCCTTCTTGCCTTCGCCTTTAACCTCACCTTCAACCTCGTGATAGAACTGTCCCATTCTCTCAAATATATCTTTTAGCTCCTTATCGTCTACGTAATAACTCACGAGTTCACTCAATTCATCATACACTTCTTTCAGTCTTCCTTTGTAGCGCTCTGCGTCTTTTCTCGCTAAGAATATTTCGCACTCGCTAAAATACCTCTCAAGCCTGTCAAGCGTCCAACCACTTGCTAAAATACGCATCCTTGGATAGAATCTTCTTACATACTCTGGCTTCCGTGTCAATATGTTTCTAACACTTACAATACCGATGGGCACGCCGTTTTCAACCACTGGCAGCCTTTTTATTCGCTTCTTTGCTGCGAGCTCACATGCTTCATCTATCGATGTTTCTGGCTCCATAGACACCAGAGGGAAAGACATTATCTCTTTTGCTTTTACCTCGCTTGCCCTTTTGTTCTTCAATAAAACTTTCAATGCTATATCTCGCTCAGTAATAATTCCCGCTGGTTTGCCTTCTGAGGTTATAACTACACTGCCTATTTCCAGATCTGCCATATCTTTCACTATTTTTGTGGCTAAAGTGTCTTCATCTTCAGTAATGATTGGACGGCTCATTATCTCACGGACTTTCATCTCTCTCTTTTCACCATGCCTGATGGTTAAAAAATAAAAAAGGGGAAAATAAAAAGCAATCCCCTTTTACATCTCTCTTGCAAGCGCAACCCAAGTTTCGGTTGTTGAGACCTCCCTGCTTTGGTGAAGGAAATCTTCAATCACTTTTGCGTCTTCAGCCTCATAAATCCATATCGCATCATACCTGCCCAGCGTATGATACACTTGCAAGAACTTGACGCCTTTAGGTGGCTCCCGAAGTATCTTGTCACCGAATTTTCTCGCTTCCTCCACCATACCCGGATTGACTCGCACGCACGTTATGAACAACATCTTTTTCTATCACCTCTTTCTCTTTAACGATTTGGTTAATAAATAACTTTTGATTTTGCTGGATGAGTTACCGTATAGATTTTCAGTCGTGCTTGTGGGCGCTCAAAATAGATATTTCTTCACATGCACTGACTCGGCAAATACAGCTCCTAAATCCACTGTTCCGACCACGTCCACAACGCCTAAAGCAGCGATAACTTCTCCTTTACTGTTCCGAATAGGAGCAACAACAACCGGTAATCGTGCATATTTACCAGTAGTAGGTATTGTCTGAATCACGCGATTCTCCTTCAGCACCTGTTCTAATATCGGACCGGTGTATTCAAAATCAACAATTCCGCCTTTTTCCACACTAACGCCCTTTTTATTCTTGCCCCGCATTGTCACTGGTATTACAAGCAAATCATTCACTGCTTTTGCTATCGGTGCGATTTCTTCTGCCGTTGAATCCTCACTTATTACTATATTCTCTTCCATTTTTTATACCCCCTACTCTTCTTTAAATAGCAATAGATATAAATTTTTTGGTTTGCAATCAGGTAAAATTCATTCTCTTCTTACTACAGAGACCATGTTGCAGGAAGAGCCTTCCTTTCCTCATACCTAGCTACTGGACTGCCTATAAAACTGCTCACCTCGCGCCTCCTTAACACTTCTATCCCCGGCAGACTCTTACCTGATAGATATCTCAATAACGCGCCTCCTGACAGGCTTACATAACCATTTGCATTCAAGGTCTCCCGCCTGTCAATGCCTTTCATATCCATTACAGTGGATGTATGACCGCCACCGATGAGAGAAAAAGCCTTGGAGAACGAAACAGCCTTCAGAAGTTCTGTTGTCCCTTTTATGAATATTTCTTTCTCACATATTCCCGCAGGTCCCTTCATTATCACCGTGCCAGCATTCCTTATTATCTCTCTATACTTTCTACACGTTCCCTCACCTATATCGCATATTTGCTGTCCGGGCTTTACGAAGTCCGCATCAATTTCCTTTCTCATCCCCCCTTCTTCCACCGCCACATCCTCAGGGTACTTTATTCTATCACCTCTCATTTCCATGATTTTCTTCGCTCTCTTTACACTTCCCATGAGGTCTTTATCCCTCTTCTCCTCCTTACTCATTGCAGTCACACCACTTGCATACAGGACGATATTTCCAATGACGCCTGTGGTGAGTATAACATCCGCCGTTCCTGCACTCAATGCGAATTCCATCACGTCAAGCGCATCCTTTGGTTTTGAACCACCAAGCACATAGACACGAGGTCTTTCAGCATGGAGAGTGGACATTTCCAATGCCATCAATTCCTTCTCCATCAGACTACCCATGCCTGATTTCAACGCCTTCGCAAAACCCACTATGGATGCATGCGATCTGTGAGCCACCGAGAACGCATCATTTATGAAGTAGTCAACCAGAGGGGAAAGTTTCCTCACGAACGGCGACCTCGAATGCTTCTCCGGTGTCCCTTTAAGCGTCTCCTCCGGAATCATCCTCACATTCTCAAGTAATAGTGCTTCACCGTCCTCCAGGTTTTTTATTGCTCCTATCGCAACTTCCCCCATTACATCTTTCACATACTCGATGGTAACAAAGCGTCTTAGCAATCTCGCATGCTGTTCCAAAGGGAGGAAATCGGGTTTCCCCACACGACCCTGATGAGCGAGGGCAACAACTCTCGCCTTTCTATCTAAAAGTTCCTCTATTGTTCCTGCGTGCCCCTCTATTCTCCCATTCATCACCACTTTTCCATTAATAACTGCTGAATTCACATCTATCCTCAAAAGTACCGTCTTACCTTCAATATCAAAATCGTCTATTGTAAAGAAATCCTTCAGCTCATATCCCTTTTTCACACCCCCTTCACCCCCAATATCTCCTCATACACACCCATCGTCATTCTTGCGATATTATCCCACGAAAATCCTTCTGCGGTCTTCCTTCCGTTTGAGCCCATCCACTTTGCCTTCTCGAAATTGCTAAACAGGCTCTTTATTCCCCATGCGATTGAATTCGGGTTGTCATACACCTTCAGCCCATTTACATCATGCCATACAAAATCGAAACCGTTGTGCGTTACTATGATTGGCTTTTCAGCAGCCCACGCTTCCAGTGCAACTATTCCAAAAGGCTCATTCCTCGAAGGTATGCATACCAGATCGCATGCCTTGTAAAAATTCACGAGGTCGCCATCCGGGACATAGCCCAAAAAGTGGCAGGCGTGCTGAACGCCGAGTTCCCAGGCTCTATGCTCTAAACCGCTTCTCATATAACCGTCACCGACGAAAAAGAACTTCGCATTAGAAAACTCGTCCAAAACCGAAGGAATTGCCTCTAATAGCAAATCCGCGCCCTTTTGGACGACCACCCGCCCCACAAACAAACAGATGGGGTCCCAAACGCCAACGTCATGCGGCTTCTTCACGCTCCACGGGTCAACAAACCCGCTAAACTTCTGTACCGAAACTCCATTCGGTATCATCGCTATTTTCCAGTCTTCGAAGTTGTATATCCACTTAGCTTCCTTTTTTATCGTTTCTGATGCGGCTATTAGTTTATCAGCGACAAATCCGCCGTACCATTCTAAGTTTCTTATGTCTTTTGATTTCCCATCGTGAAAAACATTCCCGCATCTCCCGTATTCGGTTGAGTGAAGCGTAAAAACGGTTTTCTTCGCTCTTGCATTCTTTATCTCCGCGAGTGCATTTGCAGTCATCCAATCATGCCCATGAACGATATCAAAATTACCTGATACGTTCTCAGTCTGGAAGAAATGGTAAACGAAAGAATGGCACATATTGTTCATCTCAACTATAAAATCGGGATTCGAGTCGAATGGGCAGCGATGATAATGCACCCTGTCTATCACCTCGTAGTCTCGCGGTCCATTTCCCATCCTTGTGAACACGTGCACTTCATTCCCTGCTCTTTGAAGAGCAGCAGCGAGTTCTGTAACGTGTGGTGCAACACCCCCAACCGCAATCGAATGCAAGGATTCCCAACTGAAGAATGCTATTCTCATTTTCTCTCCTCCTCCTATTTCCTTCCACTGAAAAGCTCTTGCAATTCTTCATGTCGCTCGATGATGATCTCCTTGAATTCATCCGGTGTTTCTCTAATTCTCGCAGCAGTTTCTTTGTCACCGAGATATTCTATCCATGATGCAAGCCAGGGAGCCTCCTCCTCGTTGAACACATCAAGGTTGTCTCTCAACGCTGACAAGTTCGTTATCGCAATAGTCATGTCACCGCCGCTGCCTCTATTCAGGTAATATGGATTCTTTCCAACGGGGTCGAATAAAGAAGTTGCGAGTCTGGACAGTTTCGTCTTCTTCCTTGTTATTTTTGCTATAGTCTGCTTTCTCTTCTTTTCTTCTCCGTTCACTGACATAAAGCATCCACCTTCACTCCCGATTTCAATTCACTTATGCACTCCTGTATCGTGTCACTCAATCTGCTCGACTCCCACCACTGTATGCCTGCAACTTCGGATGCAAGTTCCTCGTCCCTGATCACATCTCGTATCCATGCAGCGAAATCGTTGTAGCCATCCCTGAGATGAAATTCTACCGACCTCCTGTCCACGTTCTTCAACATACCAACAAACATTTCCAGGCTGCGTGCGACTAAGCCGGTATGAACGATTTTCCCTCCCTTGCGCATGTTAAAGTAAAACGCTTCTTCATCCGAAACGGTGCGTAATAAATTCCCGTTCTCATCTCTCTTCCTTTCTTTTCCAGTCCCGTCTCCACAGGCATCGAATTTAACGAATCTTTTTATGTCGCTATCCACGGTTGAGCGGTGTGGAATGTAAACGCAGGGCCATATATTCCCTTTAAGAACTTCAACGTCATTTCCAAGTTCACAGTTAGCACCGATGATTGACTCCCTTATGCAGGCATTCTCTCCTGTTATGGTGTGTTCACCAACGAAACACTGCTTGAGGTTAGAGTTCTTACCGATGTAAACATCGTCAAATAAAACGGAATTATGTCCTATCGAACAATTCTCTTCCAAGACTACACTATCGCCTATCACTGCAGGTCCTGTTATTCCGGAACTGTTAATCTCCACATTTTCTCCTATAACCACATCTCTCTTCGCCTTCTTCAACATCCATTCCATCGCTTTCATATACCCCTCAGGCTGACCCACATCCGCCCAGAAACTGGCGGCATCTATCTCGTATCCGAACATCTTGCCTTTCGCCTTCACATGAAGCAGGTGAAAGAGGTCCTTTGCAAAGTCGAAATACGCACCTTCGGGCACAAATTTTAGCACCTTTTGGTCTATCACGTATATCCCGGTGCTTGCCAGATTGCTGAAGCATTTCTCCTTATCAGGTTTCTCGTGGAATCTACCAATGCACCCATCGCCTTCAAGTTGCGCAATACCATAGTTCCACGGGTCTTCGACATGCGTTAAAGCGATTGTTACCAATCCCCCGGCTTCGTAGTGAAAATCTATTAATCCACGCAGGTCCATATCTGTGATGTTATCGCACTGTATCACCACGAAAGGTTCCTCTTCCAGGTCTAACCCCGCATTTTTTACCGATCCAGCAGTTCCGAGCGGGTATGGCTCTGTTGGATATGTCAGGCGCACATCTTCTCTGTACCCGAAGTGCTCCATAATCATCTCCCGAAGGAACGTCGTAGTTACTACGATGTCGTTCAATCCGTACGAGACCAGATAGTCAATCACATGCTCCATTACCGGTTTGTTCACCAGCGGGATCATCGGCTTCGGCTTCGTGAACGTTAGCGGACGAAGCCTTGTTCCAAACCCACCAGCCAGAATTATCGCTTTCATTTAATTTTCTTCACCTCCTCTTTTTACTTCGGTTCTACTTTTTGGATAGAGGTAGGTCATAGCACGCATAAAAAGGGATTTGAGAGCCTTTGTGAATAATTCGAGTTTTTTTGGTACTCAGTAGGAAAAAATGCCAAATTATATACATTTATGACCACCTAGGTATGTGTGAGATATGATGATACGAAAGAACATCTCGTTGTATGAGGAAGATATGAAGAAAATAGAGAGATTAATGGAGAAACACGAAGGCAATCTCAGCGCAGCGATGCGAGAAATCATTGATTTCGTTGATTTCATGTTGCGGAAGTTCGGTAGTCTTGAGGAGGCGAAGAAAATAGAACGGAGAACAAAAGGCGTGTGTCTCCCATGTGGGATGCTGAACTGGTTTCTTACTTATACAAACGAAAGCCTTCCGGATGAAGATGTGGCTGGGAGTATAGAGGAAATTTGTGCCATCAAATCAGTATCTGACCTTTCAGAGGTTGCAGATATGGGGCTCCCGGTGGACATCGAAGTAGATGCCGATGATGACCGAAATCCTTCGGCGGTAACGATTCGTTTAACCGGTGAAAGAACGCATAGGGAGTTCGTAGCGAAAATTTGCGCTTGTTTCCTCGCAGAAAACAAGGGATTGGCAGTGGATGATGTTTTCCGGCATACTGCTTTCACCACCGTGAAACTGAAGCGAGAAGGGGAAGGCGAAAGGGGAAGCGAGGGCGAAGGTGATTATAAAAAGGTGCGCGATAGTTTGATAAAACACTTCGGCGAGCGGCATGTAATGATGCAGGAGATATTGGATAAACCAAAATTCTGGAATGAAATGATAAATGCCACGGCTGAGTGGAGTGATGTACAGAGGTATAAGTATCCGAGGATTTACAGGTAAAATTGTGAAGATGCAAGATACAGGATGCAAGACGCATCCACAAACTTGCATCCTGCATCATGAATCATAGCATCATTTTCTTGTGAAATCTCGTGGTTTTTCATGTGGTCAATTTGCACTCTGCATTTTGCAATTAATCAGTTAGTCATACCATGCTCCTGATAGCAGCCTTTACCTTCTCTCTCTGTGGCTTAAGTAATTCAAAATCAACGCCTTTATCCACAGCCACGAGGAATATAAGCTCTCCACTTTTCTCCGTTAATACCACACCACCGTCAGCCTTCGCTATTAGCTCTTCTATCTCGCCCTTTTTAAGCAGTCGCGTGCATTTCTCCGCCGTTCTTGTCATCATCGCTACCACTGTTGAGAATGGTGATACCATCTCTGGAATATGCTTGTTACAAAATGCTACCATTACCCCCTCTCTTGTGACCACCGCCGAGGCATTCACGCCTTCTGTTTCTACCAAATCCTTTAGCGCAAGCTCAAGTTCTGACCCGTTCACTTGTCTCCTTTTTCATCCCATAATTTTACCGCAGCTACTGCCAATACGTATATTCCAATCACTAATGTGACCTTACTAATCACAAAAAACACCCCATCCTTGGGAACGCGCTCTTCATATAACCCCGCGTATGTGCAATATGCCCGGCACAAAGAGCCAATGGCCATAAATGCACCCGAAGCTGCTATTATATCCCATCCTAATTTGAATATGGCGAAACGGAATTTCCTTTGCGCGTAGATTGCCACTGCTAATATGAGAATACCTGCGACAAAATTGACCAATTCCACTACGGTTGCGCTGTCTATCATCATCTCATGAACCAAATTTATTTTTTCCTTTTTAAAGAAAGATTTTATGCAATAAGAACTACATATAATTATGGACGAGAGAATACGAAAATGTCCGGAATGCGGGTCCAAAAACATAATAACGGATCCTAAGCACGCAGAGCTTTACTGCGCCGATTGTGGTGTAGTAATAGCAGAGAGTATCGTGGACCTCGGACCCGAATGGCGTGCGTATGACGCAGAACAAGCATCTAAAAAAGTGAGAACAGGTCCACCGATGAGCTACAGAATCCATAATAAAGGGCTGAGTACTCCTATGCCAAAATTGCCTATGCGAACGAAAAGATTGCGAGGGATAATAAGTATGGATAGTAGTGAAAAGACCCTTGCCCTCGCACTTGGTGAGATAGATAGGATGGCATCTGCACTCAAGCTGCCGAATGACATCAGGGAGGCGACTTCGGTGTTATACCGAAAAGCGGTGAAGCAGAATTTGATTAAAGGGCGGAGTATAGAAGAATTGGTCTCGGCGATGCTGTACGTTACTTGCAGGCAGTTTGGAGTGCCACGAACACTGAAAGAGATTGCAAAAGTATCAAGAATGCCTTTGAAGAAAATAAGGAGAGCATATCTTTTTCTCTTAAAGAAGTTGGAGATAAAGCTTGCACCCGCAGACCCTGCGCTTTACGTACCTCGGTTTTGCTCCGAGCTGGGATTGAGTGATGCAATAAGGGAAAGAGCGATAGAGATAATACATAAGGATAAGGGAACGGGAGCAGCGAAGGGGTGGTCACCGACGGGAACAGCCGCTGCGGCAATCTACATTGTTGCGAATTTAAGTGGCACTGGTGAGTATCGGGATGAGAAGGAAATAGCCAAAGTCGCAGGTACAACTCCGATTACACTTCGGAACAGGTATAAGGAATTGGAGAAGAGGTTAAAGTTAAATACTGTCCCCCCATATCCTTGTCAAGAAAAAAGGAAGAAATCTTTTGTAATGGCGATTATTTAAAGGCAATCACTTACAAACGCACTCATATAACCTATCCCGTAACACATCCGCATCGTATTTCTGCTTCTCCAGGCTCAACCTTAAATTCCCTACTTCTTCCGCAATCTCTTCTTCTCCCACGCTCTCTCTTATCCATCGCTCAAAATCGCCTCTTCCTATGTATTCCTTTATAGCCTCTTCTGCTTCCTCTTCCGGCATTCTCTTTATATAGTTACACAATCCCTTCAAACTCCGTACCTTTTCCTCATTCCGAAATACGAAAGGGTAATCTGCTTCTTTTATCTTCGCTCTTAAGCGGACATCGAAATCGTGAATGACGGATAAGAAGGTGACAAAAGCATCGTAAGGCTTTTCAAAATGGGAGAAGTAACTATGTACGTCACCCGATGCGCCGCCTACCGTGAACATATAATAAAGATGATCACTTATGCCAAGGTATCGCCATATTTTTAGCAGTTCTTCATTCTCTGACTCCTTTACATAAGGTTCAAGCCATCTCAGATAGTCATAACATGCCCACTGCATTGTGTTACCGATGAAGCACGAAGTGTCTTTCTCTATATCAGCCCACGATGTCGTCTCTAAATTCCTCACGTCTATCACTCCTATCGGCTCATACTTCTCTATTATCTCCGAAGGGGTTGAAAATTCCATCTCGCAGTTCAATACCTGCTGAGGAAGGTCACGGAGAAACTCAAATATCCCGGTATCTTCCCAGTGATGCTCCCCAAACGTTTCATAATCCAAAAAGAGGTTTATACATTGTCCCGGTGTTGCATTGAGCCATGAAGCATATTTAGAAGCACTCAAAGGATACTCTTTCCAGCTCTTTAGAGAAAATCTAAATCCTACATCATCTGTTAGCGGATAATCTCTGAGAAGCACTTTCAGATTCTTGCAGCCCACCGGCATATAAACGTAGTTTGGTGACTTCCCGTTCAATACCCTCTCCACGCCTTCGGCTAAAATCCCTCGATAGCCCATCTCCTCTGCGAGTCTCGCTATTCGGTTGTTATACAGCAGTTCGGTATTTTCAAAAAAGACAGGTTCGTATCCGATTAAATCACGCATTAATTCTCGATGCATTCTGACCTGCTCGATAAATTCGCCTTCTTCCTCATAGAGACCCACCAGCGAATGATAATATGTCTGGTCTATGAACTCCACTTTTCTACTCGACGCAAGCTGTCTGAAATCATCCAGTATATCCTTACCATAACCATATCTCTCGCATTGCTCCACAAACACGCCGGAGACGCTGTATGCGACTTTAAAATCGCGGTATTCGTCTATCAGCCTTAAAATCATTTCATTCGTGGGGCGATAGCATTTTCTCGCAACCTTTTCAAATACTTCCCGGTCTTTATCCGCGAAGAAGTAATAATCGAAAAGGTCTTCTACCTTCGCGCTCCTCTTGAACATTTGCTTATTCCAGAAGAAGTCTTTTCTCAGCCTGAACGGTTGATGAACCTCAAAAGCAAGGCAGATACTCTTCTTTGTCATTTGCTTTACGCCTTCTATTTATTTATTTACTTACTTACATGATATAGTAAATAAAATTTCAGCTCAGCCACAGCGTTGAGTTTTTTGAAGATCTCAGAAGGCGTTAGAAATGCTGCAGACTCATTCCTTCCTGTTCCCCACTTCCCTTATCACTTCCTCGTATATTCCAATTGTGTATTCCGCGATTTTATCCCAGGTGAAATACTTTTTCACACGTCTTCTACCTCTTTTTCCCATTTCTCTTGCGGCGTCCATATCCCCCAGCAGAGAATTTATCCCCCATGCTATATCCGCGGAATTGTTGCCATCAACGTGAACGCCTGTCTGATCATGTCCTAAAGGAATAACAAAATCGCGGAATCCACTGATGCCTCCGGCGCCAACCACAGCAGGCTTCTCCATTGCCATCGCTTCCAGTGCAATAATGCCAAAAGGCTCGTACACGGAAGGGGCGACAAATATATCGCAGGCACTATAATGCAATATCCTTTCCTCTTCAGATACGAACTCAAATCTTGTCTTCACTTTATCCCCCATGCCCAATCTATTTATCAGGTCGGAAACCGTTCGCTCTAACTCTCCTTTTCCAAGAATCACCAGTTTAGCCTCAGGATGCTTGCTTATAATAGTAGGCATTGCTTTCACCAGATTTATTACGCCTTTTACACCTGTTAATCTGCCCACGAACAGAATCATCTTCTCTTCCGGTCCTATCCCATACTCATCGCGCAATTCTTGCACCTCCTCTCGATTTAGTCTGTTCTGGTCATACTTATCCAGATAGACGCCATTCCAACAGACTCTTATCTTCGCGGTGTCGAAGCCATGCCTTATCAGGTCCTCTTCCATCGGATAACTTACCGTTATTATCCTGTCTGCGGCATTGGCTGCGGTTTCCTCAATATGTGTCACCGTCTTTGAACCGCCATCGAGTGAACGACCCCATTCGGTGGAATGGAGATGAAAAACAAAGGGCAAACCTGTCTCCTGCTTTACCATTATCCCCGCCATCGCACTCAGCCAGTCATGTGCACAGATTATATCGAAGTTATAGCCTTCCTTCTTTATGAGTTCGTTCACGAGCTTCGCAGCACTCAGCACATTGTAAACAAGTATATCATTGAAGAATTTTATTCCTGTGCTCCATCTTTTCAGGTCTTCCGTCAGGAACAACGGAAGTATATTGCTGCCGTCTACGAGCATCGGTCTATTAACGTCAATGCCTTTTGATCTCTCTCTCGTTTTTAGCGTTCCGTCGTTCATCGTAAATACAGATATGTCATGCCCTAATTCCTGTATCGCCGGGCAAATATTCTCTGCGTAAGTTCCCAAGCCGCCGATTATTCTCGGGGGATATTCCCAAACGAAATAACCTATTCTCATGTTTATCAGTTTTGCCTTTTGGATATATATATATACGTTTTATCTTGCCTCGCATCCACAGAATGATTTATATTCCAATCATTAAAAGAGAAAGCAAAATGAAATACGAAATAACAGAACTCGACAAGCTCGTTGAGCAACTTTCAAGCGATGTCAGGGAGTTGTTCAAACGCTTTTATTCGTTTGATATTTCCACAGGCACTTTGAAGGTTCCGGAAGAGATGGAGGACTGGGTGAAAAAGCGGTTTGGCTCTGTTGAGCGAGTCGAAAATCAGCGAATAGTGTCTATAAAGAACAAGTTTACCGGTGAACACAGCCTATTTAACAAGTTAAGGCTTGATAGACCAGTGGACGCGAAATCAGCGATTGCGTTGGAAGAGCTGAAAGGGAAGGGGGAATGTCTTTTTTGCAATCCCGAAAAGCAAACACCCACAGACGTTTTTGGCAGAGTGAAGGGAAAGAATTGTATCACGGCAAGCAATATAGCAAAGTATGATTCTTTCCACAGCTTGATAATTTTCAATGAACATAACCCTTTGACGATAAAGGGTGAATGGATAGAGGATTACTTAAGAACCGCCGAGCGCTGGTTTGAAGAGGTATGCAAATCAGAGGAGAAGGAACTGCAGAAGTTTTTCATGTGGAACTGTCTCTGGAGGAGTGGAGCTTCGATTATTCACGGTCATATACAATTGACTGCTTCGCGGATGAGGTATGGTAAATTGGAAGTTTTAGAAAAAGCTATGGCGGAGTATGAAAAAGAATTCAAATCTGATTATATTGATGATTTATATAATGTTCATAAGACTTTGGGGCTTGCAAAAGAGAATAAAGGAGAACGAATATTGTTTTATTTGACGCCGATAAAAGAGAAAGAGATTATTGTTGTCAGCAAGGCGAGAAGAAGCGATGGAATGGCGGATACGATTTATGAATTATTGAAGAGTTATCTCGATATGGGTGTGCAGTCTTTCAATCTCGCTATCTTTCAGTTGGGGAATTATCATATCGCCAGGCTTGTGGATAGAGGTTCTTTAACTGATAAAAATTCAGATATAGGAGCCATGGAACTTTATGCAGCTTCTGTTATCTCTTCGGATCCTTTCAAGTTAGCACAGGCTATTTAATCGAACTTTTCAAGGTGAACGCCCAACGCCCGCATTGCAGAAAACCATTATTTTATACCTGTCTATATGGTCTCTAATCCATTCTACTGCTTCTTTCATCTGTTCTGAAGGTATGGGTTGCATATCAACGATGGGAACTTTTTGATAAAGGCGGTTTGTTTCAATATCCTTCTCCTTCGCCACATTTAATAGCGCTGTGATCTCAGAAGGTGGTTTTAACGCATCTTCATGACTACCAATAGCCAGGTTGTGTAGGATGAATTTCATATTCCTGCCTCCAAAAAAGGGTCCACCCACTGCGACCAGAACTGAACCGGGTTCTTAACCGGCGTCATTTCTCCATTATCCGGGCTGAACAGCTCGCTATTGTAAAACACAAAGCCTTCGTTCATTTGATGCTCTAAATTACTCCTCAGTAACCCTTCCACCGTTTCTTTTTCAATTTCTCCCGCGGCTCGCAGAATTCTTATCAGATAAGGCGTATCTCTCGGCCAGACCACCGCCTCATGGTATTCCTCATCGCCGTAATATATCCTTTTCGGGGACTTCTTTACCAATATCCCAAATGGTAAGCCATTCTTTTCCACCAGCAAATTCTTCTTCACTCCTTTGATGAAATCCTTCAACTCGTGGTGAGAAAAGACATTTTCATCCAGCAGCAAAGAGAATGCGATTACAGCGGGTGAACCGAGCGTCTTATCCTTTTTACCATCCATCGTTACGATATTGTATAAAATATTCTCTTCAGCATCCCAGAATACTTTTTTGAAGTTTCTAATCGCTTTTTCTAATAATGTGGAGAACCCCTCCTCCTTGTTCTTCTTTTCAGGGTTAAAAGAAGACATGTTTACACATGACCTCAGCATTTTTATCCACTGCGCATTTATCTCAGGCAAGAAATACTTCGGCTTGTTCAGCTCGTCTTCGTCTCGTGCATCACACCAGGAATCAGGGATTCTTACCGAAACTTTCACTTTTTTCCCTTTTGTTTCCACGTCTCGCTTCGTATCGGTCCACGAATGCCAGGGAACAACCGATAACAAACCGTTTTCGCGCAGAACCGGCGCGCCATTTATTTTATTCAAATCATTTCTCAAAAAACGAGAGATGGTGAACTCAGCCCTTTCTAAAATCGCGTCTGTAAAACCTTCGTCCTTTTTACGCTTGAAAAACTCACCCGCGGCGATAAATGCCAGCATGGTTGCATCTGCATTGTTATAATCTAATTCCTCGCCCTTCCTCTCCGGGAATCTATTTGGTATCCTTCCGTACTCATCCTGAAAATCGAAGGAGCGTAGTATTATTTCCTGTATCCTTTCGGCATGCCCAATGCGAAGTAAAGTCTCGATGTTGTTTATAATCCCTTCAAACATGTCTCTGAACCAGGGTGTTCGAAACCAGAAATCTCCGGCTTCATAGAAGAATTTTTTGTCAACATACATTCCAAATTTGGAAAGCCCGAGTGCTCTGAACGCAATTTCTTGTTTAGTCCCCCGAATTAATTCGGGGGTCTCAATTCCGAGCGATTTCACTATTTCTTCCGCTCTCTTTTCTTCTTCACTCTCATCTTTCAACCAATTTTTCCCTTTTTCATTCAGCCACTCGAGTTGTGCTTCTGAATTGCCGCACGATATCACGAGCAGAGCTGTTGATGTATTCTCCATGGGAATCTCCAGCTCACCTACCGATACGGGATTCCTCATTTCTCCTTTGAAAACCACACCGCTCTCTGTTTCTTCTCTGAATCCCAAGCCGAGTTTATACCACCATTCAATTTTCTTCTTCTGTGTTCTAACATCGCATTCGTTTACCGTTCTAATCGAGATGCATTTCTCATCTCTCCAGATAAGCATACCATCGTTTAGAGTCTTGCAAGAGTGTCTTTTAGGGGCGGACCCTTCGTACATGTGCCTTATATCAACTATCGGCTCGATTACAACTGAAGATGCGTTACTTTCAAGCGAAACGCAAGCAGTGATGCCGTTTTGCATTGCTCCACTATTCATCAAATAGTAACTGGTCGTGAGTTTTAAGCGCTCTGCTTCATTTTCGTAATAGTAATTCATCCTCCATGGCGAAACGTTTACGTTCTTTGCAGAAAGCTCAACATATTCTCCCTCCTTCTTAACGCCCACTGCTATCCCGTCAAGGAAATGGAAATTCTCTCCTTCTATCAACACGGATAAACCTTCATAGGGGTAATCTCGGTTAGGTATAATTTTGTTTCCAAGAGGAACAGAGAAAACCGACTGAGACCACGAAGCCCGGGGTCTTTTTATAATGGCATGCCGAGTTCGTGCAGGATTTTGGCTCTCTACCGGAAGGAGATCAATGCTTAAGTTCATGCTTTACAAAAAGCTTTCCTTTTTCTAAATAATAGTTCGAGATAGCATACATAGCATGAGCCCAAACGAGCGGACAAACGGATTTTTGCAACTCGTTTTCAAATATCTGCTCAGGAATGTACGGGCTCTCTAGTCGGTTCAAAACCCATTCGTGGTATCTCCCTGCCTTTTCCTGTTCCCCTCTCATTGAGTAATAAATAGCCATCCAGAAATTTAGCAGAGGCCATGCACCCGCCCCCTTGCGTCTCAACTTGCCATCTTGCGTCCACCCGTCATAAAAATCTTTCTCGTATCGACGAACACCACCATATTCTACTATCTTCTTTTCCATTGCGTTTACCGTATTCACCATTCGCTGCTCGTCTGATTTGCATACTTCAAACGGATATACCAACCCAAGTAAGGAAGCATCAACAGTATAGTCACTTATCTTACCAAATGTCCTCAAGAAATACCCTCTTTTCGTATCATAACCTTTAATAATCATCGCTTCCATTTCTTTTGCACATCTCAGCCATCTCTTATTTTCGCTCCGGTTTTTTATTTCTACCATCGCGTCTGCGCATCTAAGCCCTCTCACACAAGCAGCCAGGGAATATAGATGATTATCTTCAAGGTCG
Source organism: Methanosarcinales archaeon (assembly GCA_030611585.1). Lineage (GTDB taxonomy): Archaea > Halobacteriota > Syntropharchaeia > Alkanophagales > Methanospirareceae > JACGMN01. Next base: position 33,940 of record JAUWPM010000003.1, read on the forward strand.
GGAAACGTGCATCGCTCTTCCCAAAGGTCGTATGTTTGCACGGCAAAATGATCCCTATGCCAAAATTTACAGATTCCATCCGCAGCTTTCACTATTAATTCTTTGAACTCAATAGCATCCTCTATTCTTTGTTGATAGGAGTAGTGGTGCCAGACAGCCCATAATAATGTTCCCGTTTGGTCTGGCTGGAATTGTACGCCAGCTTTCGCTCCGTTTGTATGATACCTCTGATAGAAAACACCATCCCGGTCAAACCCTTCAGCCCTTGCCAAACACCACTGGAAAAAACTAGTCTGGATTTTAATGTCCAGGATGTCAGCCGCTACACAGGCAAATGAGGCATCTCTCACCCAGACGTAGCGATAAGGCGAAACATCTTTAGGATAATATCTCTTATCTGTATTAGCAGCAACTATCGTGCCGTTTTCCACCGCAGCATCTTTAATTATTCTTTTCGTGCTTTCTATTAAGTCTTCTTTTTTGATCATTTTCGCTTGATGGGACTAAAACGTGAATTGAAAACATTTTAGAATAACCTCCTCTGTTCAGCAATGAGCGGGTTTTTTTCATCAGACCAAATATCCCTCAGATTTGGTGTATGCCCATAATAGTCATAATATTTCATAATATCATCTGCTGATCTAAAATGATTTTTCACCCATTGTTGTTACCTTTATTTTCTTTAATATTAATCCTTTTCATTAACCTCTTAGCTTCTTTCGTATCCTCATACACTCTACGAACCCAAGAGTCTCCCCAGAAGAAGTTACAACTAGTTTCCGCTCTCAATATTCGCTCCTCTATGTTATCCTGCAAATCTTCTCCCAGCTTCCGAGATTTTTTCAACTCATGGAATCTTTTGCTGACACTCCAAATCTCTTCTAAACCTTTCTTTTGTGTCTCTGAGCCCTGCCATTGGCTGAAATCATATCCACTCGTGTTGGCTACGTTCCATGCACCAGTTTGAACATGGACACAGCTTTCCGGCGGATTTTCTTTTATATACTCGCTTATCGTAATGGGCTTTATGTCAGTCGTACCACTTCTCACTTTCTCCATGTAAGGAGCGAAGAAATACCCCCAGAAACCTGATTCCTCATGCATCTGCCTGAACCACCCGCCATTCTCGCCGTCAGACCATGTTGTAACAAGGCAATTTCCTTCGCATTTCTCTGTTTTATGCATGACCTCTTTCTCAAACCATTCGGGATTAAATCCACTCTCCTGGGCGTTACTGATGTCCCTGTCCCGGGGAATTACGATTATCTCTGAGCCTTCATATGCCGCTATATGGGGTTTGTAGGTTATCTCCTCTCTCTTCAAATCACCTTTAAGTGGTTTGACGTGAACGCTGTCAACAACCACGTAATCGAAACCTGTCTTCTGAAGCACAGGAATCATCTCCATAGAAAAGCCCATCTCCGGGGGCCAGAAGCCTTTCGCATGAAATCCGAGTTTTTTCGCTTGCTGCTTCCATCTTTTTATCTGTGGCTCCCAATCTTCCATAGGAATCAAAGGGAAAAGAGGATGATAGTAGCCCATTCCAAGGAATTCTATTCCTTTCACCCCTGGATATTCAAACAACATCCTTCTCAGGTCAATCGTCTTGGAAAACGCTTTTACGAGGTTTTCATTCATAAGCTGATCCAGTAATATCCCGGAAAATCCGAGATGCACCTTTGCAATACCCTCATACCGTTTCACATACCTCAACGGACGTTCATAGCATAACATGATCTGCTTCGCTTCCCATTCGTTTTCCCTGAGCAGTGATTCAATATTCCCTGGAGGCTGGTGCATGTGCAAGCCTAAGGCATGATATATATTTGCGTGCATAATCATCATATGTACAATAGAATCGAATTAAGTTTTTTTTGCTGCGGACTCATACCCAGGAGCAGTAGCCATGACTGCCCCATTTTATCATCCATTATCGCCATTTCTCATCGTCACCTCGCTTTTATAACCTAAGAATAGTTGTACGTGCTGCAATAAAAGCTTTTCGGTTTTATTTCGTTTGGAATCGAAACTCATAAATTTTTAGGATGTGTTTTCACAATTCGTGCTAGATATGGCTATAAAGTGCTGAAGTGGTGAGAAGAAGAATTGCTTTTTATATCTGTGCACGAAATATTATCTGTCGCTGGGTAATGGTTGGACAGCCTCTTGACAAAGGAAAATGCTGCTGGAAGCAAAAGATGCCGAAGAGTTGGCGAGAAGGGGTGCGAGGGTGTGGTAATGAGATGAGGATAAAAAAAATTGGAGCTATCCCTCCTTTTTTACCATTGAAAATAGATTTCTTTTAATCTGTCAAACAAAGGCTTACCCTCAATTCCGCCTTCAAACTTTCAATATCTGACTTCGTTTGATCTGCTCGGTTTTATCCAGAATACGCTCGTCTTCGCCTATCGTTCTGTGAATCTCATTTATCCTGCTTTGGATTCGTTCTTTCAAATGCAAATGCTTTTCAAGTTTCTTCTATAGTAAGAAATTATGAACATAGACGGTATCGGCTAAAGCGCCTATTCTGTCCAATCGTCCAATTCGCTGGATCAATCGCACGGGATTCCAGTGCAGATCGTAATTGATAACGATAAAAGCATCTTGAAGATTTCCAACAGTTCTTCTAAAGGCAAAAATACTACTTTCAAGCCTTTTAAAGACTGAAACTTTCATCAAGCCCGCAAATTTTTGCCTATCTGTGCTAACTCATTGTACGGCTTTTTGCTCTTAAAGTCATCATTAATTTATCCCCCTGACGATAATCTGACGATAATCTGACGATTCGTTACTTTACGAGAGTTCATAATATATCGCCCGCCCCTTACCTATCCTTTTCACCAATGTATTTTCCAACAGTGGTTTGAGATCGCGGTTTGCCGTGTCTCTACTAATATCGAACATTTTCTGTATCTCGCCGATAGTAATTCTTGGATTGGTCTGAAGATACTTGAGAATCTTCATCTGCCTATCGTTCAGGTATATTTGTCCTCTTTGCTCTTTGATACGGCGATCTACACTCAGGTCTAAGATAGCTTGTTTAACCCGTCCCATACTTACTGCAACGCCTTCGGTAAAGTACTCCAGCCATTGTGTGATATTTATTGTTTGCGGGTCAACGGTTTGCAGCGCTGCGTAGTATCTGCCGCGGTCTTCATTATAATAATCGTCCAACGCGAAGAAGCGTTTCGTGTCAAAACCTCTAAGGTATAGAATCAAGGTTGCCAGTGCCCGTGCAGTTCTCCCGTTACCATCTACAAAGGGATGTATCCGAACGAATTCGTAGTGCGCAATCCCGCTTGCTAAAGCGGGATATGATTCTTTTGCTTCTTTACCGTTTAGCCATGCAAAAAAGCCATTCATTAATGAAGGAACTTGCGATGCGTCTGGAGGTTGAAAGGTAACCCTTCCCAGACCGTTAACCACAGCAACCTGCACGGTTCGATAGTGCCCGGCTTCAGAATCCGGAAGAATCCCGTGGGTATTGAGCCGGTGTATTTCGAGGATTATTTCCTCAGTAATCTTATCAACACCTTTTTCTCCTAAGTTATCTATGTATTCCAGAACCTTCACGTAGCCGAGGACTTCTTTTTTGTCTTTCTCCCATGCCGCTATATCTTCGCCCTTAAGCAGTCTATTAACCTCGTCCATTGTGAGCTTATTTCCTTCGATACTCGTGGAATGGTGAGCCATCTTGAGAATTGCTTCTTTTCTCAATTTTACTTCCCACTTAGGGAGAAGCGGCGCGTTAAGTATGACCTCACGAGAAGCGGAGATCTCTGCTATGTGATTGATGATTCTGTTCGTAATGGTAAAATTTGGACGGTACATGTTAGATACTCCTTGCTTTTTCTAAACTATCCATAAAGCGACTATACTCAAATAACATTGTGTTTTTTCCCTTTCCCCGAGCCTTCTATCTCAATAGCTAAAAGACACTCTGGATTATTGTAAACTACACCAAATCTCAACCAATCTTCATTTTTCCCATTTCTCAGTCCATTATACATTATACATTATGCCTCTCGTCCAGTCCTCATCCTCTTTTTCATCTCACACCACTACCCAAATCAACGACTAAAAACTACGACACTTGAGGCGAAACGGAACGTTTCCGATTGATAATGCTCGCCGCGATTATACCTACCTCATAGAAGATCACCAGCGGAAACCCGACAACGATCTGGCTCACGACGTCCGGCGGTGTAACGATCGCCGCGAGGGCGAACATTATCACGATTATGTATCGCCGGTACTCCTTCAGAGCGCTTATTTGGACGATTCCCGATTGAACGGCAAGAACGATAAAGATAGGAACTTCAAACGCAACCCCCAGTATGAGCGTTAGTATTATGACGAACGATATAAATTCGTATATGGAGTACGTGGCGGAAACTCCCACTTCTAATGACATACTGTAGAGATATTTCAGGACAAAAGGCAGCATGAGGAAGTAAGAGTAGCACATACCGAGGACGAATAGAGAAACCGCGGAACCCAGCAATAGAATGAGGTGTGATTTCTTCAGGGGATTCGTTATTCCAAACCGTACCTTCAAGGTCTTATACACATAATGGCATACAAGCGGGAGCGCAAGTATTACGCCTATGACCATAGCTAACTTTACTTTTAGCATGATCACCTCCACAGGCGAGAGATAGATGAGCGTTGCACCTTCGGGGAGAAGGTCCTGTTTTATCCTAGATAACACGGGATCTAAAAGTTGAAATGAAACCAAAAAACCAGCAAGTATAATCACGATAATGGGTATGAGCTTTTTCTTTAGCGCCTCCGTTATATATCCCAACTCCTCGAAAATAGCCGCCATCTTCAATTACCACTAAAATTATTTATGAATATAGAGGAGATAAAAGCTAAAGTTGAAACTGAAGTGAACGAGAAAGCAAACGAGAAAATGCCGAGAACGGACGATGCAGCCCTGAGCGTAGATGGCCCGATAAGGGATGAAGAGATTCCGATATTAGAGCATCTTGTTGAACTCCGGAAGAGGGCTATCGTTGTCTTAATCCCGTTCGGTATTGCCGCGCTGGCAATGTTCCCTTTTTCAAACATTTTCCTTCGCTACTTATTATTCCATAATCTCTTCCCTGAAGAAATGGCTATGTTTGTTTATAATCCGCTGGAATGGATGAGTGTGAGGCTTTTATTCTGCTTCGTATTCGCTCTTTCTGTTACGATACCATTAATAATATATGAGACTTTCGCTTTCATACGACCCGGGTTGTACCCCTCAGAGCGCAAATTTTTCCTGATGGTTGTCATACCTTCGATCTGCTGCTATGGCGTCGGTACGGTCTTCGCCTATTACTTCGTCCTTCCTATGATCTTCCGTTATCTCATCGGCTATTCCGGAGAGGTAGCACAGGTTGCACTTTCTGCAAAACGGATCTTTTCTATCATCCTTTACACCGGTGTTGGATTCGGGCTGATTTTTCAAATCCCCTTCGTAATGACCTTAGCGGTGAAGCTGAAAATAGTCACGCATTCGTGGCTCAGGGATAAGAGAGTGATAATCTACGGGCTGATAATAGGCATTGCTTTCTTCGTCATCGCGGACCCCACGGGCATTTCAATGATCATGGCGTTGATGGCAATAGCACTATTCGAACTTGGACTGTTGCTAACGCGATATATCGGGCGTAAACGATAATCTTTATATATACCCGCGCTTATTTTATAGATAGGAGAAGAAAGAGATGTTTTTTGGAATGATGTTTTTTGGAATGCCCGGCGGAGGCGAATTGATAGTAATAGGGATATTGATAATAGTCCTGTTATTCGGCGCAGCGAAGGTGCCACAGCTTGCAAGGTCATTTGGGCAGGCAATGGGGGAGTTCAAAAAGGCGAAACGCGAATCGGAACTGAACCTCAAAAATCTTGAGGATTCCATAACGGGCGACGAGAAAGGAGCGATACCGAAGACGACGGCAAGCGTGGAGACGAAGACCGAAAACGTCAACATAAAAGAAGTAGCCGCGTATATGGGCATAGATACCGCGGGGAAGACCGAAGAGGAGTTAAAAGCGGAAGTGCAGGCAAAGATGAAATCCTCTACTAAGTAGGAAAAGGAATTGATTGATCAAATTCCCTGGATTTATCTATTACCGCCGAGAGCGCAGAGACAACAGGGTTTTTAGACGGTTTTAATCATTGGTACGTGTTTATAACCACAAGATTACACGGATTTTCACACAACTTTTTTACCTTCGGTAAAAACCGTGACTAAAAACATTCTCCTTTTTTCTTTTAGCACTGTGGGGCTCTGCCCCACGACCCCGAAAACCCTGTAAGGGTTTAGTTTTCTTTTTGTGAAAAAGAAAAAGTGTTGTGATGCTTCTGCGTGCTCCGCGTACTCTGCGGTAAAACTGTGGTAACTATCTGAAAATTTAGTGATTCCGCCGGGAAATTAGACCGTGCCACGGTATTCAGTGAATCAGCCGCTTATTTCACGATACTTTTAAAAATATTCCAAAAGGTTTATATATGTGCAAAGAGCACCCTTTTAGAGGATGGGAAATAGCGGGTTAAGTAAGAGAAGAGAAAGAATCGTATGTGTGAGTCAAGGTTAAAGATAAGGAGATAATGAAAGAATGACTACCGGTGGTGGAATTGGAAGGGTCGTTGTTGCACCTGCGCACTTACACGCGGGTAACATGGACTTAACCGGAGACCTTGGACGGCTCTACGGCACTGCGGGTTTCACTATTGATTACCCCCGAACGGTTATAGAAGCAGTTAAATCGGACAAGATCACTGTTAGGGGAGAAGACAGAGAGAACGCAGAGAGATATGCGAGTGCGTTCATGGAGCGATTCAAGGTCGGGGGTGGGATCGAGATAAACGTCAAGGAAACCATTCCGGAGCATCTCGGCATGGGATCTCAGACCGCACTCGCGTTATCTATCGGCAGTGCGATTTCAGAACTTTATAACCGCTCTATTGCTGTGGAAGAGATGGCTATTGCGCTTGGAAGGTCAGACATCGTTGCGCTTGGTTTTAACTCGTTCCAAACCGGAGGGTTCATCGTTGACGGCGGATACAAAATAGAAGACAAATGCAGGCGGGTTCCACCCTGCATATTCAGGTATCCGATACCGGAGGACTGGCTATTCGTCGTTTGCATACCGAAAAAGCCGATACCAGCGATACTGAAGATAAAAGAGCACGAGGAAGAGATACTTAACAATCTGAAGCCAATGCCGGAGCAGACGTCCGACCGTCTCTCAAGAATAATGCTCATGCAGGTTATGCCCTCTATTATGGAGCACGACATAAAGACCTTCGGTAAATACATAACGGCGTTCAACAGCCGCCTTGGCGGTTTCTGGGAAGAGTTCCAGGAAGGCAACACTTACTGCGACCCCATCGTGGAGGCGGGAGTGAAAATACTGTTAGAGAACGGAGCTTATGGCGCGTGCCAAACCTGCTGGGGTCCAACGTTCTACGGGCTCGTGGACGACGGGGACACCGCGCGAAAGCTCGTTGCGAAACTTGAGGATCTTTTAGATAGCGAAGGCGGAGGGGAAGTATTTTATACCCCAGGCAACAATCAAGGAGCGAGAATAATAAAATGGTAACCGCAATAGGAATAGACCCCGGAACGAAGAGCATGGACGTTTTCGGCTTTGATGACGAGACCGAGGAGGTGATTATGGACCTCGCAATACCCCGGATTGAGGTAACGAAGAATCCTGCGATCGTGCTGGATGCGATACGTGAATTAGGCATGGAGATAGACGTAATCGTCGGTCCAAGCGGCTACGGGCTGCCAATGGTAAAAGCTTCGGAAGCTGCGGATGCAGAGATCAATGCGGCAACGTTCATAACGAAAGCCGACATTGCGAGAAGGCTGAACATCGTCGGGTTACGGGAGTTGATGTTCCTAATGAAGAAGTCGAACCTAAACGTCTGGTTTCCGCCTGGAGTCATCCATCTACCGACCGTTCCAGAATACCGGAAGATAAACAAAATAGACCTGGGGACCGCAGACAAGGTCTTCACCGCAGTTTCCGGGATAAAGGATCAAGCGGAGAAATACGGGATCGAGTACTCAGGAACGTCGTTCATCGTGCTTGAGATTGGCTTCGGCTACACGGCTGCGATGGGAATAGAAAATGGTAAGATAGTTGACGGCGTCGGCGGAACCATGGGCGGAGTCGGGTACATGGGCATGGGTGCGGTAGACGGAGAACTCGCATACGCCCTGGCGAATACTGTAACGGACTTTTCAAAGATGATGCTCTTCGATGGCGGTGCAGCCGCTATTTCACAGATAAACCCACAGAAGACTTCTATTGAGGAATTCGTTAGCCGTGCACGGCGGCAAGACTCAGAGCAGCATGTGAAGCTTGCTTATTTCGCTATGCTGGAATCAATAATCAAGGATACGTATCTGATGCTTTCTTCCGTCAGGAAGCCAAAGGAGATATTGCTTAGCGGTCGGTTCACGAGGATCGAGCCCTTCGTTCAGGACGTAACCGCAGTACTGCGGGATCATCTCCAGGGGCTCGGAATCCAAGCAGGAATAAGAACCCTGACAAGGACTGGCGGTGAGGTAAAAGAAGCTGCGGAGGGTGCGGCACTCATTGCAAATGGGATAGCAGGCGGGAAATACGAGAACCTGATCGAAACTATGGAGCTGCGGAAAAGCTCAGGCGGGGTGTTCAGCCACGTCTACATGAATAAGGAAGTACGGGGACGAATGGAGGAGACCTTTAGCTGATAAAGGGGTATTCAAAAATTATGACACGAGCGGCAGGTGTTGATCCGGGCACGAAGAGCATGGACATCTGTGCGATTGAAGATGGCAAGGTGTACTATGAGAATCCACTTGATAATATCGAATTAGCAAAAGAGCCGGAAAGGATAAACGATGCGTTACGAGAAGCGTTACCCGTGGATCTCATTACCGGACCTTCGGGTTATGGCGTGGAGCCAACGCGAATAGAGGAGATTCCGGAACGCATCTTCGAGGATTGGTATTACAATTATATCTTGCTGACAACGAAGGCGGAGATACAGAAAGGGATCGCGGACGGCGTATTTGGCGCGATACTGTACAAGAACATGACGGATTTCTCGGTCTGGATGAGACGGGAGAAGTTCCCGGTTACGTTCATCCCCGGAGTGATCGAACTGCCGACCGTGCCGTACTACCGGAAGATAAACAAGCTGGATATGGGTACTGCGGACAAGTTAGCCGTGACTGCTCTTGGGGTTCACGACCAGGCGAGACGGTTAGGGATTCCGTATTCGGACGTGTCATTCATACTCGTGGAAGTTGGCTTTGGCTACAATGCGGTTATGGGCGTAGAAGGCGGCAGAATCGTGGACGGCATTGGGGGTACGAACTTCCCGGGTATCGGGTTTTTAACCGCTTCGGCGTTGGATGGCGAATTGGTGCAGCTCGTCCGTAACTGGGAGCGAAAGGACGTATTCGAGGGTGGCGTGGTGTCCGTTACCGGCGAAATGGATCCGGAGGCGTTTGTAAACCGGAAAGACGCTAAAAACGAGATTGCATTTGACGCAATGATGGATGGCATAAAGAAAGCGGTTGCGTCAATGAAGGTATCGGTAAATAATCCACGCGAAATTCTACTCTCTGGTAGGTGGGCGAAGCAGAACGAGATAAAGAAGGAGCTGATAACGCGGCTTTCACATCACGCGGACGTGCGTGCAGTAGGGTTCTTAGAGGGTGCGGCAAAGACGAAGGAGACTGCGCAGGGCTATGCCGTCATCGCGGACGGGTTGGCTGGCGGCGAATTCAAGCAGTTGATCGAGTGGATGAAGATAAACGAAGCTCAGGGGACTGCTCTGGATTATGTTTATCATCCAAAGTTTGAGGGCGTGCCGGAGAGGTTTGTGGGGTTTAAAGGGTAAAGTAAGGGTGGAGTGTCGTGGTATCTTAAAAAAGCGGAGCACGGTAGTTGGTTTGGTGGAGTGGGAAGAGGCGCATCAGAGCAATTTCAAATGATTTCTTTTTGTCCCAAAGCTCTCAAAAGCGATAAACTTATATAGTAGGAATGATCTTATGTAATGCTACATTCCAAATGGATGAGAAGATAATCCAACTTTCCGCTTTGTTACATGATATAGGTAAGTTCTGGCAGGGTGTGGGTGAAAAAGGGAAACACTCAGAATTAAGTAGCATGTTTATTCAGGAGTACGTGCCAGAGCAGTGGCACGGGGCTGCTGGGATCGTCGCGAAGCATCATGATCCAGAAGCACGCAAGTCCGGGGAGTATAAACCTTTAAAGACGATTGTATGTGCAGATTGGCTCTCATCGGGTGAGCGGCGAGGGTTAGTAGAGGATGAAGATAAAGGCGAGCGGAAAGCGACACCGCTGATGTCTATTTTTTCGGAGATTAACATTGGTAAAGGCACGCCTGGTCCCGCGCAGTATTATCCCATACATAAGTTGGAATTGGATAAGGAAGTTATATTTCCCAAACCGTTAGAAGGTAAGAAAGGAGAAGATCGTTTAAAGGGGGATTATACCGGATTATGGACGGATTTCGTGAAAGAAGTGGAAAGCATAAAGGTGATAACAGATTTTGATGCGTATTTCAATACGCTTTACTATCTATTGCAGAAATATACGTGGTGTGTGCCTTCTGCGGTCTGGAAAGATGTTCCGGATGTTTCCTTGTTTGATCATTTGAAGACGACATGTGCGATTGCAGCGTGTTTGTGCAATGCCGAGGAGCATTACCTCAACAACGTGATAAGTGGTATAGAAAAAAGTTGGAGAAAAGAAGATTTAAATGAGGAAGAGGAAAGCGCCTTAAATGATGGTAAATTCCTGCTTATAGGTGGGGATATTTCTGGCGTCCAGAATTTTATTTATGCCGTAACCTCAAAAGGAGCCGCGAAAGGTTTACGTGGCAGGTCGTTTTACCTTGAGTTGCTTACAGAAAGCACTGCCAAGTATATCTTACGTGAATTGAATTTGCCAATTGCAAATCTACTCTATTGCGGTGGTGGACATTTTTACATCCTCGCACCCAGCGTTGTAGAGAGCGATTTAGAAGGTTTAAGGAAAAGAATTGCTGAAGATTTGTTAGAGGTTCACAGTGTAGAACTATATTTAGTGCTTGATTGGCTTCTGTTATCTGCTAATGTATTTCAAAAGAGGCAGTTTGGCGATGCATGGACGGGTATAGGCAAGAAAATAGCGAAAATGAAGAAGAGGAAATTTGCAGAGATTCTGGAGAGGCATGATAGAATTTTTGGACCCATGGGCGAAGGGGGAACAAAAGAGACTTGTGATATCTGCGGTAGTGAGGAAGAAGTAATTGAGGAAGAAGATGGAAGGAGAATATGTACCTTTTGTAAAAGTTTAGAGAGTCTTGCGAAAGAGATTGGAAAGGCAAGTTATTGGATTGAAACATGGAAAACTGATATAAAAATAAGTGAAAAAGAAAAAGGTAGTTGGAAAGAAGCTATTTCTAAATTTGGTGTTGAATATGCGTTTGTGGAAAAGATGGATAATGATTTGAAGACAAGAGAAGCTGACCACATATCAGTGTATAAGCTAAATGATACCCATTTCTCGAATGTTATTCCAGGCTATAAGGATGCGAAATCGCCAATTTCATTTGGATTTAAGTTCTTGACGAAGAATACCCCATATAAAGAAATAAAAGATATGGAAGGAAAAGCCCACCCCACAGAGGATATAAAAGATTTTCGCGATTTAGCGAGAGATTCTGAAGGAATAAATACTTGGGCTGTATTAAGAGCTGACGTAGATAATCTTGGTAAGATATTTGCAGATGGTTTAGGTGAGGATAGAACGATTTCAAGAGTATCAAATCTGAGCGCCATGCTTTCGCTCTTCTTTATGGGCTGGATGGAGAAGATATGTGAAGATGATAAATATAGGGAGAAAGTGTATGCGATTTACTCTGGAGGGGATGACCTTTTCGTAGTTGGTGCATGGGATAGAATGCCAGAAATAGGGAAGAATATTTATGACGATTTCGGGACTTTCACGTGCATGAATCCAAATATAACCTTATCCGTAGGTATAACGATAGCGCCGTCAGAGAAATATCCGTTGTATCAAGCTGCGGATTTGGCAGGAAAAGCATTGGATAAATCAAAGGATTTGAAAGGAAAAAATGGTGTCACGTTCTTGAATATGCCAATGAAGTGGGATATATTCAGCGGAGATATTACAGAACTCAAAGAAGATTTGAAGAAGCTTCTTAATGCCAGCGTTTCTCGTGGCTTTTTACAAAAGTTGAATGCGATATATGGCGAATATGAAAAACAGAAGGTGGAACATGGAGAAGCTTCAGCAAAGTATGACGACCGATATGGTAGATGGCGATGGTTATTGGCGTACGTGATAGCGAGAACAAAAGTTTCAAAAGAGGATAAGCAATTATTGAAAAAAACGGAAGTGCTCATTCGTAAAAATATTGAGTATTTACCTATCGCAGTGCGATGGGTAGAATATTTAACGAGAAAGGAATAGGGTGAGAAAAATGGGTGATGGAATCGTAGAGGAAATAAAAGGGGAATTGCTTTCCATACTGGATGGCGATTCCGAAAAATTGGTGAATAACGCGAAGAAATTGGGCAGGCATTTGAGTGGAAGACTCACTACATCTCAGATAAGACGCATTTTCAGTGAAGTGAAGCAGATGGAAAACTATGACAAGAATAGGTTAAACCTGCTACGACCGAAAATGGCTTATACTGCTGCCCGACACAAGAAGACAGTGCGAGAGATAGTAGATTTACAGGAAGTTTTGGATGAGTGTATAAAAAACACGAACAGCGAAGAGCGGTTCAAGAATTTCGGGGATTTTTTCGAGGCAATATTGGCATATCACCGTTATTATGGGGGAAAAGAATAGGAGGTAAAAATGGTAGAAATAAGTCTGGAAGGAAAGATTGTGATTACAGGAAATATAAGAACAGAAACGGGTTTAAGTATTGGCGGCGCGACCGTTGGATTAGATATAGGTGGAGTGGATAATCCCGTGATAAAGAATGCAGAAGGTAAACCGTATATACCAGGGTCATCGCTAAAAGGTAAAATGCGCTCGCTTTTGGAAAAAGCAAATGGATTAGCCACAGATGATAAGCGAATATGGGTAGTGCCAAATGAAATAAGCATACACATGTGTAATGAGCCGGAGTGCGTGGTCTGCAATATATTTGGAAGGACAACAAGAAAGGAACCTTATTCATCTCCAGGTGGAGGTGCGATAAAAATAGAGAAAGAAAACGTTACACCCACTCGTTTAATAGTGAGAGATGCTGTGCTTTCGGAAGATAGCGTAAAAAAGCTGAGGGGGCTGAAGACCGACTTAGAATTTACAGAAGTGAAGTGGGAGAATGTAATAGATAGAATAACCTCGGCAGCGACTCCAAGACAGATGGAACGGGTTCCAGAAGGAGCAGAATTCAAGTTCGGGATGATATACAATGTCTTTACGGAATCAGACAAAAGCAACTTGAGAGAAGTATTCAAAGCACTGGAGCTTCTTGAGCACGATTATCTCGGAGGAAGCGGCTCGAGGGGATATGGCAAGGTGAAATTTGAAGACGTGAACGTATATTGGAATTCAAAGGCTGATTATGAGAACGGAGATGTAGACACCGAGACGAAAACATCAATAAATGGCGAATACAAAACGCCTGCGAGCATAGTAAAGAATTTTGAAGCGATAAAGGAAAAAATCAAGTAGCATGAGAGTATGCAAACTGAAGCCAAAGGCGCATTTTCATCTTGGCGAGAAGGAGACGATTTTGGAGAAGACATCTGATTACATACATTCTGATACCTTATTCAGCGCTATTTGTAACGCATACAGATTGCTTTACGGTAACGAAGAACTTGAGACTATGTTAGAAGGATTTATGCGGCATGAGCCACCATTTTTATTCTCTTCTGCTTTTGTGTACGCAGACGATATATTAGTGCTCCCTTTACCATTATCCGTAGACTGGGATAAATATATGGATAGAGAAGTAATAGAAGGACTAAATGCAGAGAGAAAAGAGACGGATAAGATAGACAGATTTGACCTTCTAAAAAGGTTAAAGCGGGTGAAATTTGTTTCCGAGCGTATTTTCCGGGACTTGACAAAGGATGAGCGTAGGATAAAGGAATATATTAACGATAGGAACATCATCCAAGGCATCCTTTTTACTGATGAAGAAGTAGAAGGATTAAGAAAGCAATTTGATGTGCGAGAAAATAAGGATATAAAAATTTGGAGAGAACGAGAAGTCCCAAGGGTTGCAATAGATAGAAAAACAAATTCATCACATATTTATCATTTTGGTGAAGTATCATTTGCAACGGATTGTGGACTTTATTTCCTGATGGATTCGCGGCTGAAAGAATACGAGAAAAGAGTAGAGGCAACCATAAGAGTGCTTGGAGACGAAGGAATCGGCGGAGACCGAACTTACGGTAAAGGATTGTTTAAACCGGAATTTGACGAGATAGAAGTGAATATGGAACCAAAGAATCACTTTGTTACGCTTTCGTTATTTTATCCGCAGGAAGAGGAACTATCCAAGCTAAAAGGCAGATACTACGAGTTGATAACCAGAGGAGGCTGGATTTACTCGATGGATGCGAAGAATCTGAGGCGTAGAACAGTGAGGATGTTCTCAGAGGGCTCGGTGTTTAGCACAGAGTCTAACTCGGGATTGTATGGCGGTTTAGCTGACGTTAAGCCTGAGGAATTTGCAGAACATGAGGTTTATAGATATGGATATGCGTTTGCAGTACCGATGGAGGTGAGCGAATGAGATATGAGTTAGAGGTGATCTCTCCGGTTCACGTAGGTAGTGGCAGGACAATAAGCCCGATTGAGTACGTTGTAGAGGACAATTTTTATCGTGTAGATATGGACATGCTTTTTGAGGATGATAGATTTGATGCAGAGGGATTTATCGAAGATGCAAAGGGAGGAGCATTTTATCTTGGAAGATTCGCACCAGAGCTTGCGATGGAGCATGTTAGATATAGTTTAGATATTTCGAATTCTGTGAAAAATAATCTTTGTAAATCGGTTTATCATCCAAGTGGAGAGATAAGAGAATTCATTAAGACCAAAGATTTGCCATATATTCCCGGTAGTTCAATGAAAGGTGCATTAAGAACTGCAATGTTATGGAAAGCATTAAAAGATCCGCAAATATTCCAAGAAGCAAAAGATATCATAAGAGAACAGGGTAAAGTAAATCCAAAAAATGCGGGTGAAGGAATAGAAAAGCTTGTTTTTGGTAGAAATCCAAACTATGATTTACTAAGAGCATTACAAGTTTCTGATAGCCAAATAACAACGATGAATAACCTTGAATTATCAAAAGTAGTAATATTAAGCGATACAAGAGAGGGATATGGATGGAAGACGTTCCGAGGAAGAAGGTCATTTATAAATACCAATTATGAAGATGCCACACCTATTTTTATCGAAGCATTGAAGCCAAGGAGTACATTGACAGGGACATTAAAGATAGATAATTGGCTTTTACGCGAAGAGGAAGAAGAGATAGCAAAAGAGCTGGAATTTAATGGCAAGCAATACTTGGTAGAAGATATTGCAAAGAATTGTAAAGAATTCGCTAAGGATTTTATTGCGGGAGAATTAGCGTTTTTGGAGCGATATAGAAGTGGTACGTTAAGGAAAGTGGTAGAATTCTATATGACGCTTCGAGAGGAGTTAAATAAGTTATCAGAAAATGAATTATTGCTCCCTATTTCATGGGGCTCGGGTTGGCATGGCATGACCATTGGGAACTTATTTGATGTAGAAAAGCTACGCAGAAATTTTGATTTGGGAAAGAATATCAAAAGAAGCGTTTGCAAAAAGTGCAATTCGGAATTAGTAAAAGAGAGGCCAAGTGATAGATTCTATGACTATTGCCCAAACTGCAGAAAGCACATAAGAAGAAATGAACAATATCAAAAAATAGTGAAAATGATCTGGCCGTTCCCGAAAACACGCCGATTAGTATTTGAAAATGGCAAACCGACATATCCTCTTGGGTGGGTAAAACTAAGCATTGGAGATTGAGATGAAAAAAGCAATGATTATCTCTGTTGGTGGAACGCCAGAACCAATAATAAAAAGCATTAATACTTACTCCCCGGATATAGCTTATTTTATGCCATCACAATCGTCTATAACACAGATAGGCGAAATTACAGCGAAAACAAGTATCTCACCATCACAGATCAAAACAAAAATTTTGGACGATCATCAAAGTCTTGTCAGTGCATTTAAAACTGCATCGGAGATAATAAAAGAGCTAAAGGAAGACTATGAGATCTGGATAGATTACACAGGCGGGACAAAGAGCATGTCTGCGGGTTTGGTAATTGCAGGGCTTAACGAAGGCTGTAAATTTGTTTATGTCGGTGCGGTTAATGATAGGGGTAGGAATAAAGAAGGATTGGGCATTGTTAAAGATGGTTTTGAAGACGTTCTACCACAGGCGAATCCGTATGAACTATTTGCGAAACCTGAGATCGGTAGGGCAATTGATTTCTTTAACAGCTATCAGTTTGCTGCTGCTTTGAGCAATTTCGATTCCGCGCTTGAGAAAATCCAGGATGAGGGAGAAAAGGAAAGATTACGAATATTGCGTGAATTAACCGATGCCTACTCGTCATGGGATAAGTTTAAGGTTCTTAAAAGCAAAAAGGCGAGCCTCATTAACATTCTTGATAAGAACATGTCTGACCTGAGAAAAATATACAAAATATCAGGAGAGAAAGAGCCAGATTTTGTCAAACAAATAGAGAAAAACATAGCATTTTTGAAATTGCGATTTGGAGATGTAAGATACGCCATAGTAGACCTCTTAAACAACGCATCGCGCCGAATAGAAGAGGGGAAATATGACGATGCGGTAGCAAGGCTTTATCGAGCAATTGAACTGATTTCGCAGATTAAATTAGCAGAAGAAGGCTTGAATGATTTATCCGAGAAGAAATTTACGATGGATGACCTGAAAGGTAGAAAGGTGGATATAAGTAGATATGAAAAATATGCAGATGATAAAGGGAGATTAAAGCTTGGCTTGGAGAACAAATTTAAATTATTGAAAGATCTGGGCTGGAAAGAAGCAGATACAGTGTATTTGGAGAATAACGAATTAAAAAACCTTCTCCGGAAGCGTAACAACTCGATCTTAGCACATGGTTTGGAGCCGGTGGACAAGGCTACTGCTGAAGATTTATTTGAGAAGGTGCGGGAGTATGCTACAATTGTTCTTCCAGAGCTGGACGATCTGATGG
>JAUWPM010000092.1 GCA_030611585.1 Methanosarcinales archaeon
ATCCCTTTATCCTATCAATGCCTACTCCTTCCGCTTTCAGCTTCGCTATCGCCCTCAAATTCCTTATCTCCGTATCTTTCAGAGTCAAAAACCTTATTATCGGACCAAATCCAAACGCTTCCTCAGAGGATAGTCGCTTCACCGCGCTCAGCATTGCTTCGTCTATCCTATGCTCCATCATCATCACGTCCTCGTCAACCTCAACTATCAGATACCCGTATCTCGTCTCTCTCATTCGCTCTAAAAATTCCTTTACACCTTCTGTTTCCCCATACACCCTCGGAACCTCTGCTCCTAACAAAAATCTCTTTATCTCCTCCTCGGTTGCACTCCCTGCCTTTCCCCTGAGCATCGTCTTAAGATTTAAACAATCAGTATAGATTTCCAGATACTTTTTGAACACCCGCAGCCCTTTCTCCCCCCTGCCATCCAATCTCGTAAAAGTATCTTCTAATACCCACTTCCCCAGCGCAACGTCTACGCCCGAAAAATCTTTCACTCGATTATATTCTCCTATCGCAACTTCTAACGGTGTTCCTTCAAAAGTTGATGCTATCTTATCCATCTCCTCCCCTGCTAAATTGGAAATCTTCTCAAACATCTCTCCCTCATCTATCAAACGACTTCTTACCTCTTCCGCGGATAATCCCGCGTGCACTCCTGTAAGCACCGTTCTCAAATTTATAACGTCCCACTCGTTCACTAAGAAAGCGAAAATATCGCTGAATTTATCAGGGATCAAATCGAAGATTTCATAGCGCAAATCCTTTTTAAAGAGCAGTAAACCTCTCTCTATCTCTTCGTACGACGCCGCTTCTATGTACTTCCCGTATTCGGTGTTCTCAAAAAATGATGGAAAATCTTCAAAAGGCAATAGAGTGAGCTCCTCGAATTTACTATCATCCAGCAATTTCGCTTCCTTCGCCATTATCACGCCCGTGGGATATAAAAAAGGAATGAGGTCACTTATTCTCCACCATACGAAACACACTAAGCCCGCTATAATAGAGAGTAATACCAGTAGAGCGGTAAAATTGGCTACTACCATAATCTCCTCCAACCTTTTATTTCTCCGGGCATCGCAAAGAGTCCGTGACTTATAGTAGCCCTGCTCCTACCAGTATCAGGATGGTGATAAGTAGTGAAAAGACTGCAAACGTCTCTGCCATCACGGTGAACACCATACCCTGCCCAAATACTTCCGGTCTCTTCGCTGCTGCACCCATAGCAGCCGCAGCACTGATTCCCTGCCCGACAGCCGTTAAACCACCCAGACCCGTGGCTATTCCTGCTCCTATGCATAACCAGCCCATCTCCGGCGTTAACTCCACGCCCGCACCGCCTCCAAGTAATCCTGCGCCGAGCAAGATTAACACCGCAGCTAAGAACCCGTATATGCCTTGCGTTTGAGGAAGCGCCTGATAAACTAAAGCGGGACCAAATTTTTTAGGGTCTTCCGAGACTACTCCCGCCCCTGCTGCGCCCGCGATTCCTACTCCTAAACCCGCTCCTATCGCTGATACTCCCATCGCAATACCTGCGCCTATAGTCGCAAGAGCTACTCCTTCACTTATCATTTATTTTGTCTCTCCTATTATTTCATTCATTTCTTTATCCTATTTAAATACCACGCTTTCTCGCTCTTTAAAAGGATGGAATTCATCCCCTCCTGACTCATAAAACTTGGTGAAAAATTCGACATACTCGAGACGAATGCCGTGAACGAATGAGCCCAAGACGTTTATCGCAAAATTGAGCGTATGTCCAAATATAAATACAATTACACCAAGCACAATATTACAAAGTCCCGCTAAAATGTTTACCGCCATCGCTATGCCAAAAGTGCAGAGGCTGAGCGCCATAAGTCTCGCATAAGATAATACGTCCCCTATTGCACCGGTTATACCAAAGAAGAACATCACTTTGTGACTCCATAGGAGTGAAATAAAGGAGACAATGAGGAGAAGGACGCCCGTCATCTGTAATATGCCATAAGATTCCGCGCCACCCGGATTCGTAGAGCGCATTATGAAAGGTATCACCCCAATTTGTGCAATAATGAACCATAAATTACCTTTTAATGCCTCTTTTGGCATTCCTCTTTTTATATCGTATATTATCTTCGTAATAATCCCGAGATCAAGATGGAGAACCCCTATAAGCAACACTAACACTAAGAAAATGTTCACGTCCCTTAGCGGATCAAGTATAATCAGTGACTTTAAAATATCTAAATGCAGATATTCAATTGCAAAGTCCCCAAACCATCCTCCCGTCAACGCCCCTATTACGAACGTAGCAACACCAACAGAAGTGAGTACTATTGATGCATCTTTCATCATTTCGTTGTACTTTCCAATTCCCCGTAGAAGTAAAACACCAAAAATCACACATATTAGCCCGTAAAGCGCATCCGCCAGCATTAATGCGAAGAAGAAGATGAAAGTAGGTGTGAGTAGAAGTGTGGGATCAATACCGTTGTATTTTGGTGTGCCATATAACTTCGTAAGAATTTCAAAGCTCTTGAAAAACTTAGGATTCTTCAGAAGAACGGGAACGTCCTCTTCCTCTTCAGGCTCTGGCGATTCTGCATTAATAGCACAAAGACCGTTTGATATTGTATTAACTTCCTTTGAAACCGCATCCACATTCTCCTCCGGAATCCAGCCACGTAAAAAGATCACTCGCTCGGTCTCGCCAAAACTCCTTTGAATCTCGCCTCGTTCCTCTAATATCCTCAATAATCCCCTATAAGCGACTAAATCATCCTCTCTCTTATCCGCACTCTCCGCTAATATCCGCTTTACGTTCTCCCTCTCGAGTTCCTTCTCCTTTATCCTTTTCTCTATCGCCCCTATCTCTTCCAGCGGCGTACCCTCAAATTCCACTTCTATTCTTTCAAATCCGTCTCTTCTCAACCTCGTCAGAACTTCCTCTACGTTCTCATTAAAACAGGCAACAACACATGCCGATTCATTCTCACCGCTTTTCGCACTCTCGAAATAAGATAATCCTGAAGTTACTTCCTCTATGTCTGAAATCACGTTTTCGAGCGCCTCATCCGGACACACACCCATGAAAATACTGATGCGATGCCCCTTTCCAGCATACTTCAATTCTATATCAAACTCTTTAATTTTCTTCAAAGGCTCTTTTGAGGCTTTCAACTCGTTTATTTCTATCTCCAGCGCTCTATACGCCATAAGTGTCTTCTCTATCTCTCCTTTAACATCCTGGAGGATATTCTTCGCATCTTTTATTATCTTCTCCTTTTTTGCATTCTTCAAACCCACTATTTCCATCCTCTTCGGAGGCTCGGGATTGAAAATTTTTTTGACCATACCTTCCGAAGGCTCTGGCTTCACCTCATCGTAAACATCTATTATCTCACTCATCCCCCTTATCAGTTTCGACGTATCCTTTACAGTCGTGTCAACAGGCATGCTCTTCAAAAACGCTTCGCTCTCGCTCGACCCCTTATATTCCGTGATTTGGACGACTCCGAGTTCATGTAACCTCTTGATCACCTCATCCTTAAACTCTTTCATCGCTGCTATCTCTATCCTGCTCATAGAAACTGGTCTTAACATTGCTTATTCTCTCTTTCAAAAATCCACTTAAATATCTTTCGGTTTTTCTGCCTCCTCTTTAAGACACAGATTAACACTGATTTACGCGGATTTACACACAACTTTTTTACCTTCGGTAAAAACATTGACTGAAATATTCCTGATGTTTTTCTTTTAGCACTGTGGGGCTCTGCCCCATCACGGGCTCTGCCCGTGCCCCCGCAAGCCCAGGAGGGGCTTACCCGAAAACCCTGTAAGGGTTTAGTTTTCTTTTTCTGCGAAGCATTTTTGATCAAACTTTTTTTAAAAGTTTGTAAAAGAAAAAGTGTTGTGTCAACAATTTATGTTTTCGGGTGTCCATTCAGGTTTATAATAGTTAATGCCGCGGGAAAAGTGATAGCGCATCAAAGGAACATCTCTGCGATTTTAATAATGAATATAACTGCCCCTATAACTAAACCAAGCATCGCGCATATTGATGCAATCCATGCAAGTATGTAAAGTCTCACCCGGTAATCCTCTTTCTCATCGAGTACTTTCTTTATCAGGAATAACAGGCCTCTCTTCTCCTTCCGCTTCATCTTCTCTCAAACATTCTTATAATATGATATATACCTACGGCTAACCCAAAAAGTGCGCCTATTACAAGACCGAGAATACTGAGCGGGGTTACCTCATTGAGCCTTCCCCCACATATATAGTAACCTATGAGCGCACATAACGAGACGGTAATGGCGACGTCAAAGCCTGCTCCTATTCCCCTTATCCAGTTCAGTTCCATCGCTTTTCTTCTTTTTACAATATTTTATCATAAATGCTTGTCAGGCGCAGATTAAATTGTTGGCGTTGCTTCTTCGTAGTCTCGATATAACAAAAACCTTCAGGGCAACCGAATATTTTTATGTGAATACATTAAAAGATCATTCTTACAAGGCTGATGAGTATCCGTGGATTCTTCTTTATCATCTCTTTCACTAACGCTCGTTCACTGAACTCCGTTAGTCTTATATCTCCAGCTAAGGGGCGGAAGAACTTTATGGAGTCCTCGTCACTCAAGTTTAAAACGATGTTCTTGATCTTCATTCCCACTTCCAAGACCCTGCCAAATTCTCGCTTCCATCTCCTCTCGTATTCCATCAATCGTCGCTTCGAAACGTTCTTTTCACGCACCGCTTTTGCAATGACGTCTCCTGCTATAGCGCCACCTTGCATCGCTTGTATAATGCCGCCGCCCGTGATCGGATTGACGTGCCGTGCCGCATCACCGACTAAAATCAGCCCATTTGCTACCGTTTCGTACACCGGCCCGCTCAAGGGCACCGCACCGTACATCTCTGTCAGTATCTGCCCATCTGGGAACTTATCGTTTACAAATGCACGCAGATAATCGCGTGCACAATGATTGACACGAGAGACATCGCCGCCTAACCCCAGTCCCACATTTGCGCAATCTCCACCCTTCGGGAATATCCAGGCGTACCCTTTTGGTGCGATCTCAGGATCAAAGATATTTTCAAAATAGTTGTTCACCTCAACGTTGCACATAAGGAATTGCGCACACGTTGCAACGTCAGCTAAGGGCAATGTTGTGTCAATACCGCCCCATCTGCCAACCCGTGACTCCACGCCGTCCGCACCAACAACGACATTCGCAGAAATACGAATATCTTCACCCGCAGAGTTTGCATACACACCCTTTGCATATCCATTTTCATGGATGAGGTTGTACGCCTGCGTTTTAACACGCACTTCTGCACCTGCGTGCGCCGCTTGCTGTGCCAGGAACTTATCAAATAGCTTTCTCTCAAGCACGTATCCCGCTGCTTCTGATCCCTCGGTCAATAATGCCACCCGCGTGCCGCCAGGACCGTAGGTGACAAACCCTTCCGGCTCGGCACATATCCATCGGGAATCAATATCAACGAACTGCTCTATCTCTCTGCTTACGCCCTCCCCGCATTTCACAGGCACGCCGATCTCAAGATTCCGTTCGATTAACAGAACGTCTAATCCCCTTTCCGCAGCGGTTCTCGCAGTTACACTGCCCGCAGGTCCCCCGCCTACCACGACAACGTCATAGCTCTCCTCTTTCATTTGAATTTGATTCTCTCTACGTAGTTAAACGTGAACACGAACATACTTAAGAGAATTTTGAAAAACCCCTATGATATATAACTTTTTATATGTTCATACATATAATCATATATTATGAAAACTTTAATAGGCTTCTGGCGGAAGGAGGCGTACAAGCGAGTGGAACAGCTTGGCGATCGGCTGGCGGAGA
>JAUWPM010000077.1 GCA_030611585.1 Methanosarcinales archaeon
TCCTTTGCCCCCTCTAAGTTTATATGTAAGAACGGGAATACGAATTTCTGTACTAAGACCAGGAGGATCGCAATGAGCAAGCCATCTTCCGATAAGGGGTTACTTACCACGAAGAAGGATATAACGCCGGCGAGAACGCCAAATAGCGATGGTATGACCGTTTTTATTATGCCCTCTGCGTATTCTTCCTTTTTTTTATTCCCAGCGCTCTTCTCGTTCGCCATGCGTCCACTTTTACTTAATTATATCCGCTATATAAGTATTCTTAAACGCATACTAAAACGCGGGGTATCCGGAGGAAAACGAATTTGGCAAACGCTCAGAAGAAGACGGTGTTAGCAGACGAATATTTATCTCGACTGAAATACCTTCAGGCGGACTTCGAGAATTATAAGAAGATGGTTGCTCGTGAGAGGAAGATGTATGAGATGTGCGCAACCGAAGAGTTAATAAAGCGCTTATTGCCCCTTATTGATACTCTTGAGGCTGGTATCGCGTCGGCTAAGCAGTGTGAGGACTTGACGTCATTTGTAAATGGAATTGAGTTACTGTATCAAGATCTGATGGCGGAGCTGAGCAAAGAAGGGCTGAAACCGATCAAAGCAGTTGGAGAGAAGTTCGATCCCTATAAACATGAAGTTACTATGACGGTTATTGACGATGACCTTCCAGAGGATACCATTTTGGAAGAACTTGAGAAAGGCTATACGTTGGGCACGAAAGTGATACGAACGTCGAAAGTGGGGATTTCAAAGAAGGCCGCACCAGCACCCTTGTGATCCACAGTTCAGACCAGCTCGGATAAACAATCTTAGAAACGAGACAAACAAGATATATATTATAGAAGAAGGAGATAATAATTTTATGGTAAGACAGGTATATGAGATGAAGTGAGGTAAGAATGGTAAAAGAGAGGACGAAGAGATTTGGGAGAGGTGCAAACACGTGCAGACGATGCGGCAGAAGGCGAGGGTTGGTTCGTAAGTATGGAATTTACCTGTGCAGGCAGTGCTTCAGGGAGATAGCGAGAGAAATAGGATTTAAGAAGTATAACTGAATTCTTGAAAAGAAGATCAGCTTTTGAATGAGAGGAGAGTTTATTTATACAGTAAGATAGAATAGGGAGTAGGAAGAAAAAATGTCGCTGAATGATCCGCTTGCAGATGCTCTTTCGCATATTAAGAATACGGAGAGAGTGGGGAAGATGGAATGCACGATAAAGCCCGCCTCGAAGCTGATTGGGAATGTGCTGAGTGTAATGAAAGAAGGCGGGTATATAGAGGAATTCGAGTTTGTTGAGGATGGAAAGGCGGGACTCTTCAATGTGAAGCTCCGCGGTAAGATAAACGATTGCAATGCGATAAAGCCGCGGTTTTACGTTCGTATGAAAGAATACGAAGATTGGGAGAAGCGGCTGCTTCCGGCACGAGATTTCGGGCTGCTTATACTTACGACTTCAAAGGGCGTGATGTCGCATGAAAAGGCGATTGAGAATGGCGTAGGCGGCCAATTACTGGCTTTTGTATACTGAATTTTTAATAATAATACCAGATACTTCTGTACTCTTCGGGATCTTCGCCTCGTGCCTTTAATTTCTCGAGATAGCTCCGGATCGTAACGTCAGTATAAAGGTAGGGGTCTACGGTCTCTATGTTCTTCTCCCACGGATGGAACGAATACACCCTTCTACCGTCCGGCTGAATAGCGATGAGTTCGTGGTCCTGCCAGGCTCGTAGATGGTTCTTACCGAGGAATGGCACGTTAAACACCGGTTCATCGCTGCGGAAGATGCCGGGCAGCAATCGCGCCTCCTCTTTTCGCTCTTGCAAAATCCGCGCGACGGGTACGGCATAATCCTCAATCTCTGATTTGCCCTTCATATTGAAGGTGTAGTACGGGTCAACCCCGATCTGCTTCATCGCAATTCGTAACGCCGCGGTCTCGAATCGTCTGCTATTCGCGAACGTAAAGACCTGCTGGTTATAAACGTGCAGTCCGTGCATCTTAACGCGCCGGATCGCTTCCGCGGTCTCAGGCGTGACTTCGTACGGATGCTCGAAATGAGTGACCATGCAGAGTGTCTGTTTGCCCACTTCGTAGTACCGAGCAAAGATCTTACACAGCTCCTCGGTAACCCGCTGAGGCACCGTAATGGGCATTCGAGTAGCGATTCGTATACTGCGCAAATGCGGTATTTCCGACAGACCGTTCAAGATGTAGTCAATTAAGTTATCGCTCATTACCAGGGGGTCGCCGCCGGTTATCAGGACGTCCATCATCTGGTCGTGTTCTGCGAACCACTGCAGTGCATTGTCAATGTGCTCTTTTGACGCTAAAGCGGAATCCATTAACGGAGAAGTGATTTCCCAGTTTCGTTGACAGTAAACGCAGATCTGCGGACATGAGTCGTACGGTTTGATTATCGCGACGGTCGGATAGCGGCGAGTAACGAGCTCTACCGGGGAGGTGTCATGTTCACGCATGAAGTCAAACGCCAATGCTCTATCCTCTTTATGCGCAATCATGCTTTCAACATAACTCAAAGGAGGGAATACTTGTCTACGTACCGCGAAATCGCGATCACTTGGCTCAGGATCCATAAGATGAAGATAGTGCGGGGTTACGCCAAACGGAACGTCATTTTCTACCGCAAGTTCAATTGCCTTCTCCTGTACGGGGTTTAGCGTTATTATCTTTTTAATCTTTTCAAATCCCTTTTTATTCTTGAACACATGCTTGAACTGCCATTGCCAGTCTTCCCAATCGTCCTCCGTGGCATCAAGCACTTCTAAAATCCTGTTTTTAGTCTCACTGCGCTTTTTTATAATCTCCGGCTTGAGACCGCTCGGATACCGCGCAAGATAGCTGCTCATTCGCCGTCCCATGTGATCGAGATAATCGGACCGCTTCAAAGCCGCTTCTCGTCCAGTATACTTCTCGAAATCGGGCAGCTCAATGCCTTTCATTAATATAGAGGGGTAAACATCCGACTGCCCTTTTATCGCTTTGAACAAATGCACAAACTCGTCAATAAAATCATCCGTCACGTCAGAATCGCCGGTTATCGCGGCAGTCCAGAGATGTTCTAACGCGGACGTGCCCGCTAAACGCTCACTGCGCTGCGAAATAATGTTCTTCAGACAGCCAATAGCTTCTTTAAGTAGAATATAATCCCACGATTTGATTCGATCAATATCACGGCGGTATGTCCAATCTAAGGCGTTAATATGGCTGATAATCTTCTCACGGGCACTTTCTAACGTTTCGCTCTCTTTTAGTAGTGCGTATAGCTCAGGTACGATCTCCCAGCATTCGTGCCATCGTATTGCCATGTGCCATTGCATCGTCATGGTAACCACTCCTAAATCCTGTATAATTTACGCACATTTTAATCATGATTTACTTATTCCGAAGTTAAACATAACATAACTTAACTTCAGCGATGATAGATGATAGAAGCAGGAATAATAGGCGGAGCGGGATACACCGGTCTTGAGTTAATTCGATTGCTTGTGCGGCATCCGCAGGTAAACATCTCGACCGTAACGTCCCGAAGATACAAAGGTAAGAAGGTAAGCGATGTGAATCCGCATCTGTTTCCGTTTATCGAGCTCGAATACGAAGACGTGGATACCAATGAGATCGCGGATAGAAGCGATATTGTTTTTGTCGCGGTTCCTCACGGCAGTGCAATGGAGTACGTGCCGGCGTTAATGGAGCGAGGAGCGCGGGTAATAGACCTGAGCGCAGACTACCGACTGAACCGAGCGGATTACGAACGAGTGTACAAACGCGAACACACGGACAAGAAAGAGCGAGACGCGGTCTATGGGCTGACGGAATTGCATCCTGAAGTGGCAGATGCGACTTTAGTGGCAAACCCCGGCTGCTATCCCACCGGAGCAATACTTGCAGTTGCACCGTTAGTGAAATCTGGACTGGGACTGGGACTGGTGAGACAAGTGGTATTCGACTCGAAATCCGGCATATCCGGCGCGGGAGCAGAGCCATCAGAGAACTCTCATTTCCCTAACCTCGCGGAGAATATTATTCCATACCAGGTAACTGCACACAGGCACGTAGCGGAAATGAGACAGGAGTTGCGCCGTGTGAAGGTAAGCTTCACGCCGCATGTTATACCGTCCATACGCGGCATACTCACCACTGCGCACGTTTTCCTGAACGAGCACTCGTCAAAGACGCATGAAGAACTTGAGAGGATATACACGCAGTTTTACAAGAATAAGCGATTCATAAGGCTCAGGAACGGACTGCCATCGCTGAGTGCCGTGAGAGGTACTAACTTCTGCGATATCGGATTTGAAATCGAGGCGGAGAGCGATAGGATCGTAGTGATTTCAACCATTGACAACCTCGTTAAGGGTGGCTCCGGTCAGGCGATACAGAATATGAACGTGATGTTCGGCTTGGACGAAGCGGAGGGTTTGTGGTTCCCGGGATTGGTACCGTGAATGAGGCTATGTGCGGCTAATCCACGCAGTCCTCTGTCTGATTCCGGCAAAGCACCCATCAGCTTTAAGTCTTTCATCCACCTATTTTTGAATTATGAACAGAATTGGAAAGGCGATTCGGATGGAGCGAATCCTCGATCGGAGGACTCGCAGAACGGTCATCGTGCCTATGGATCATGGGATGACGGTGGGTCCGATTCCCGGGCTGATAGATCTACGTGAGGCAGTGGACAAAGTGGCTGAGGGTGGAGCAAACGCAGTTCTCGGCCATATGGGTCTGCCTCTCCACGGTCACCGAGGATACGGGAGAGATATTGGGCTCATTATCCATTTATCTGCCAGCACCAACCTCGGGCCTGACCCGAACCACAAGGTTCTGGTGACCTCGGTTGAGGACGTGATCAAGATCGGAGCAGATGCAGTGAGCATCCACATCAACATCGGAGCAACCGACGAGGCGGAAATGCTGATGGACCTCGGTAAAGTGGCGAGAACGTGTGATAACTGGGGCATGCCTCTTCTGGCAATGATGTACCCACGCGGTGCGAAGGTGAAGTCAGAGCACGACGTCGAGTACGTCAAGCATGCTGCACGAGTCGGGGCTGAACTCGGCGTTGACGTCATCAAGACCAACTATACCGGCGATCCCGATACTTTCAAGGAAGTGGTACAGGGCTGCCAGATCCCCGTGGTGATTGCCGGCGGGCCGAAGATGGGCACAGAGCACGAGTTGTTCGAGATGGTCTACGATGCGATACAGGTTGGTGCTGGTGGCGTTTCCATCGGTCGAAACATCTTCCAGGCGGAGAACCCAACGCTGCTCGTCAAAAAGATCTCGAAGATCGTGCACGAAGACTACACCGTGGAAGAGGCGGAGAAGATTGAGAGTTGAAGTTGATCTCATCGTGCTTGTACCAATTTCGATCTGCATTTAAGTCAGGAAACGTTGAGGGAAATGACGAAGATAAGAGTCAGTGCACCTGCACGGATACACATGGGAATATTGAACCCATCGTCATCGCCGGGTCCGAGTGTTGGAGACCGCTTGTACGCCGCGGTAGGCGTTGGCATTGCGGAGCCACGAACGGTTGTTGACGTTGAACCAAGTGACGGGTTACAGGTGAGGGGACTCTCTGCTGATACGAGTAAGTCATTCGCAACGAAGATACTTGACCATTACAAGTTGAACGGTGCGAAAATTGACGTTCGATCGGTTCTACCACGCCACGCGGGTCTCGGCTCGACCACTCAGTTGTCGCTATCTATCGCGACAGGAATAACGAAAGCCTACGGCTTAGATATTGACACGGTGGAGTTAGCACGGGTTCTGGGACGTGGTACGCAGTCTGCCATAGGCACTTACGCGTTTCAGCACGGCGGTTTTATCGTTGATGGCGGCTGGGGACAGGACACGACTTTTCCTCCGCTCCTGGTTCACTACGATTTCCCGGAGGATTGGGGCTTCCTCATAGTCATTCCGAAGAGTAGAAGCTTCGACGAAACGGAGGAACTGGAAGTTTTCGAGAAGCTGCCGACGCCGCATGAGAAGCTGGTTTACGAGGCTTGTTATAGGATTTTATTGGGTATGGCTCCTGCAGTTGTGGAAAAGAACATCCTGGCATTCGGTGCGAACCTCACGAAACTTCAGGAAGTCGTTGGCGCTATGTTCTCACAGG
Organism: Methanosarcinales archaeon; assembly: GCA_030611585.1. Classification (GTDB taxonomy): domain Archaea; phylum Halobacteriota; class Syntropharchaeia; order Alkanophagales; family Methanospirareceae; genus JACGMN01. Next base: position 6,149 of record JAUWPM010000077.1, read on the forward strand.
CTCAAGGCGGGGTATTCCAACCTCATTCAGCGCCACTTATCGAGAAACTGAGAGGAATGGGCGCTATCGGTGTTGGTCAGAGTTCGTGGGGACCCGCGGTCTATGCACTCTTCGAGCCGGAGAAAAGAGAAGACATAGTGAAGGTTTTAAAGGAAGAGATACTCTATGGCGACTCTATAAAGGAATCGGGTGGCACGATGTACGGCGTTTCCGACTGGGGTGAGATGTACTTTACGCATGCGGATAATAATGGCGCGGTAGTAATTTAACATTGTCAGATTAACCGCAGAGTTGTCAAGGTAAAAGCAGTAGAATAGGCGGGAATATCCCCGTCCGGTTAAGTTTCTCAATGAATCGTATGGCGTTTGTCTCTGTGAGCTCCTTGATCTTCCAGCCGCGGGGGTTTCTCGTGAATATCTGGAACGTATCGCAACCCTTCTCTATTGCTCGATCCACAGCCGTATCTATTGACCCTGCAATTGAGACATGAACACCGACGCGAATCATTCCTTTTCACTTTCCTTTCAGAGATCAATAGCGGTTAGTATTAGATAAATTGTTCTCACCGTGAATTCCCAAAGGGTTTTTGAATAGCCTGCATGCGGTTAAGAGCTAACAAAAAAAGAAAAAAGAGGGGAGAAAGTTACCGCCTCTTTCTTATGCTCAGTACTGCGACTGCCGAAAGCAAGCCGACAAGTGCTATCAGCCCAATCGGTGTTAGTGCTGGGACTGCTGTTGCTGTTGGTTGACGGGAATACATAAAAATTTCGTAATCAGTGCCATCCCATCCCATCCATGTGATGATGCCGTTGTGTATCTGAGGATAATAATCATCATTAGCATTGTTGGTTATCGGCGTTGTTGCTGCCGTTGCGATGTCATACATAAAAATTTCGTAATCACTGCCATCGGATCCATACCATGTGATGATGCCGTTGTGTATCTGAGGATTATAATCAGGATAAGCATTGTTGGTTATCGGCGTGGTTGCTGCCGTTGCGATGTCATACATAAAAATTTCGTCATCACTGCCATCATATCCCCTCCATGTGATGATGCCGTTGTGTATCTGAGGATAGTTCATCATTATTAGCATTGTTGGTTATCTGCGTTGTTGTCCCTTGTGCGATCGCACTGCCGGTCAAGCCAAAAACCAGCACCAAAATTAACAATCCATAACAGATATGTTTCAATCCCGAGTGTTCAACTTCCGCTTTGTCGTTTGGTCTCATTTTTTTAACCTCAGAAACGTATGAGTTGAAGGGAGTATTAACCCCCTCGCCAAAGCACCTACAATATCACTTCCATAAACCATCCAATTTTAAATTTGAGTTATGATACATCTAAAAACCTTAATGGAAGAAATATAAACAATCTATTTTAAAAATAAGCCGTTAAAAACCGAAAGATTTAAATATAACCTCGTATATTGCTATTAATGGAGGAACTAAAATGAAATAGCTATTAATACCAGATTTGGAGAGCCCAAAATGGGTTATAGCACAATTTATACTCAAAGCGATCGGCTCTAGAAGAGCAAAGAAGACGGCAAGCAGGCTGAAAATACCCGGTGTAGAACGGTTTATAGACATAATGAAGGTCATTGTGATTGCCGATCTGTTTGAAAGAGCATATTCTGATTTTATATCGGAATTAGAAGAGAATGAAAAGCTGAAGAGATTTGTGGACGTGAAGGGAATACCTGATTTGGGGTCTCTCTACAGATTGCATTCCAAATTAGATATAACGGCAATATCAACGTTTTTTAG
>JAUWPM010000056.1 GCA_030611585.1 Methanosarcinales archaeon
TACTGCGAATGAGCCAACAAGCGTTGTCTTCCCGGTGCCGCCTTTGCCGCTAATAACGGTTAGTTGCTTCATTGCTCGTACTCCTCAATCTTCTTCATCATCCCTGCAAATCGCTCCTCCCACTCGGGCATCTCTCTCACAAAGGGCACGCCCTCTGAATAATACCGTGCAATTCGCTTGTCATGCGGAATTTCAAGTAAAAGTGGAATTCCTTCTTTCGCGCAGTACTCATAGACCTTTCGATCTCCAATCCCCGCTTTATTGACGACTATACCGAACGGAATCTTGAGCACTCGGAGCACTTCAACCGCAAGCTTCAAATCGTAGAGTCCAAACGGCGTGGGCTCAGTCACGAGAATACAGTAATCACTGCCTTGCACCGCTGCAATCACCGGGCATGCCGTTCCCGGCGGCACGTCAATAATCACAGTCTTTGCCGGATTAAGCTCTGCTTTCACCTGGTCTATCAGCGGCGTTGCCATCACTTCGCCGATATTCAGCAGCCCGTACACAAGCTCTATTTTTCCGTCACCGCTCGTTCCTTTTTTGATTACGCCGATTTCCCTCGGGATCTCGCTGATCGCATCCTGCGGGCAGACTAAAGAGCACAAACCACAACCGTGGCAGAGTTCTGGGAACACCATAACTTCTTTTTGAGGCACCACCACAAGAGCGTTATATTCACATGCAGGAGCGCACTTACCGCAGTAATCGCACAACTCGTAATTGACCTTTGGCACTAAAGTCTGCGCCGGTTTCGTCTCCTCGATCGCAGGATTGAGGAAGATATGCGCATTCGGCTCTTCGACGTCGCAATCGAGCAACTGCACTGGTGTATTCGAAAGCGATAGGGCAAGATTGACCGCCACGGTGGTCTTACCCGTGCCGCCTTTACCGCTTGCTACCGAAATGATCATTCTGGGGTTTTAATGCCTGTGCGACTGACACGCATTGGCGTCACTGGCTTCAGCAAGCTTCCCTGCCTGAAAAGCGTTTATTGCGTCCTTCACCGTGCCACTGGCACCCACGTACACCTCTATCCCCAACTGTTCAAACGCGCTGATTGCACGCGGTCCCAACCCGGAGCAGAGCATTATTTCCGCGCCTGCTCCCGCTACGAGTTCGGGCGTGTTTCCCACACCACCAAAATGTTCACCGGTATTCTCCACTACGTTCACCTCGTTATTCGTCATGTCCACAACGGTAAAAGTCGGTGCTCGTCCAAAATGCTCGCTTACTAAATCTTCCAATCCTCCATTTCCCAGCGAGGGAATGCATAGTTTCATACTTTCATCTCCTTTTTTCTTTCTTTATTCCCCTTCTTTCTTATTTATATTCTTATAATCCTCCAGAGCCGCTTTTAACGTGTTCACTGCAAGCAAAGCGCAATGAATATTCTCCTCTGGTAAACCACCCAAAATAGATAAAACGTCTCTATCTCCTACCTCAATGGCCTCTTCGATTGTCTTACCTCTTATCAGTTCTGTAACGACACTTCCACATGCCGCTGAAGCGCCACAGCCGTCGGTTATGAATTTACTGTCCACGATTCTACCGTCCTCCACTTGTAGGTGTATTTGTACGGTATCGCCACAGGGACCCGTTACTCGGGCTGTGCCATCCGGATTGTCCAACTCGCCTACGTTCTTTGGATTGTAAGCCTCCGCCAGCGTCCTCTCAGTGTATATCTCGCGCTCCTCCTTCCTTATTGTCTCCTCTATACTTCCTACAAGTTCGTCTAAATCTGCAAATTCACGCTCCTCTATATTCATTCCTTCTCTTTTCCTATTGTCCATCCCGATCACCGTACATTTAACCTACCAATATAATTGCTCCTCTGGGACATACTTCCACACAAGCACTACAATTGCTTCCATTATAATTGTGACATTTGTGATAGTCTACTCTTGCTTTTTCGCCTACTATTTCAATTGCGTTCGCTTCACACGTCTCCGCACATTCCCCACAACCGCTGCACAGTTTCTGTTCGACTACCGGAATTGCCATTTTCAAAAGATAAAATAACTTTTTGTTACGTTCTTAAAAAAATAGAAAAAATAGAAGAGCTTGTTTATTTACTTCTTAAGCTCTTCTAATCGCTTCTTTATCTGCTCTAACTGGTCGCCAAGCATCTGAGCCTGCGATTCAAGCATTGAAACCTCCTGCTCTTTCGGCATCGTCGGCATACCCCCTGGTGTAACAGGCGCTCCTACACCCGCACCTACTCCTGCGGCTGCTGGTGCTTGCTGCTGTATCCAGGAAGCAAACTGTGGCATCTGTCCTGTCTGCGTGAGATACTGTGCACCTGGCGGCATTCCCGTTGGACTTCTTCCTGCCCAGCCCGGTGAATATCCAAACCTCATCCAGCCCGGCAAACCAGTCATGTAATACATATATCTGTGTCTATTTCCTCCCATTTTTCTTATCACCTCCTAAAAAACTTTTTAACAAAAAAGTTCGACCAAAAATTTCCTCATGGTCTCACCATTTTACTTCCGCATTTGGGGCAGATCTGCTGATAGCACGGCACTCCGACTTGATGTGGCATGGTAGAGCCGCAATTGGGGCATTTGCAGTCCCCGCCGGGTCCCAAGCCGCTGCCGCCCATCCTTCCTTGTCCTTGACCTCCGCGTCCTATTCCTTGACCTCTGCCTCCACCTCTTCCCATTCCGCTCATTTTATCATATCCACCTCCCATAGGGATAGCCATAATAAGGCACGGGGTATGTTGACGGAGCTATCGGTCCGTACATTCCGGTCCACCACCTTCTGGGGAGCCATGGGAAGTTCCGGCAGAATGGATATGGGTTGCCCATTCCTCTACCAGATCCAAAGCCAATCCCAAAACCTCTTCCAAATCCCAGTCCTCTTCCTCTTGGCATTTTTATCACCTCTTTTTAAGCTCCTCTATTCTTTTCTTCACTTCTGCCATCTCGTTCTCCAACCTACTTGCCATATTCGATAGCTGTTCGAGTTCTTCCTCTTTCGTTCGAGGTGCTGCTGGTGTTTGTGGCGCTTGCTGTGCTTGCTGTGCTTGCTGCGGTTGCTGAGGCATTGGTTGTTGCATGCCCAAGCCCATACCTCTGCCCATGCCACGACCTCCGCCGCCGCCTCGTCCGCCTCCCATGCCCATGCCCATGCCCGTACCAGCTCCAGCACCCATACCCATACCGGCATGAGCGGCAACGGTCGAAGTTCCCGTCTCGTTTAGCTTACCGATTTTGTACATCTCGACTGCTTCTTTCACCGTGCCGTACGCACCAGTTGCGATTTTCACGCCCGCGGTGGAGAGCACCTGAAAAGCATTGGGACCCATGTTCCCTGAGATGACCACGTCCACTCCTTTGTTAACCATTGCTTGCGCCGCTTGAATTCCCGCGCCACCCGGCGCGTTCATGGCTTCGTTTACCATCGCTTCGAACGCCATCGTATCAGAATCAACGATTACGAAGTATTGACTCCGTCCAAATCGCGGGTCTACCTGCGCATTCAAATCGCCCGCCGTCGCCGTTACACATATCTTCATCTTTTTTTTACCTCTCGCTATATGAATATATATTCATAACCACATATAAAACTTACTTCTTTTCTTCCTTGCCTTCCACAAATGTTCGCACGTTCTCCACGATGTGCTCAAACGCCTCTTTTACTTTCGATTCCTTTTGCAAAACAAACGGCGTTCCGTTATCCGCAGCTTCCACCATCTTCGGGTCTAACGGCACTCTGCCAAGAAACGGCACACCCAATTCTTTCGCCGATCTCTCACCGCCGCCATACTTGAAAATGTTTATCTTTTTTCCACAGTACGGGCACACAAAACCACTCATGTTCTCTACTATGCCTATAACCGGCACTTTCAGGATACCCGAGAAGTTTACTGCCTTTCGCGAGTCAAGTAACGCTAAATCCTGCGGCGTTGTTACGATTATCGCACCATCCACTTTTTTTATCAGTTGTGCAACACTCAGCGGTTCGTCGCCCGTCCCCGGTGGAAGGTCAACGATCAAGTAGTCCATCTCACCCCACTCGACCTCCGAAAGGAACTGCCGTATCGCATTCATCTTCATCGGACCTCGCCAGATGATTGCGGAATCTCTGTCAGGTATCAGAAAACCTATGGACATCGCTTTCAGCCTCGGCGTAACGGGAACCGGGTAGATCTTACCTTCTTTTATCTCAGGTCGCTTGTCTTCTATCCCCAATATCATTGGTACATCCGGTCCGTGTATGTCTGCATCCATCAACCCCACGTCTAAACCTCTCATACCGAGCGCAAAAGCGAGATTCGCTGCGACCGTCGTTTTCCCCACGCCGCCTTTGCCACTCATTACCATTATCTTATGCTTTACCTTTCCCATGCTCGCATCTACTGCCTCTCCTTCCTTATCCATCCTCTTCTTCATCTCTTCCTCTTTTCCTGCATCCATATTCCATTTATCACTCCTAACCAGGCATTAAAACACAAATTAAAGTACTCGACCACGCTCATACCGTCCTACCCGCCAGCCAGGTGATGGCAGCTTTGAAGAAGGCACGGACGCTTCATCCTTGGTTATTATGTAGTTACCTCCTTCTATCCGAATAGCTCTCCCTTCGATAAAAGCTTCTGCTATTTTTCGATGTGCTTCGCTTAATATCCGATGGAAAGTGGGTTGCGAAACACCCATTCTTTCCGCCGCTTCCTCCTGACTCAGTCGTAGATGGTCTTTCAGTCTTATACTTTCCAGCTCCTCTACCTTCAATATGCTTTCGTCCATATCGGCACTGGAAGTTTCATCTCCTTGCCTCGGCTCGAACCGCGACCGCGGCTCGAAGTAAAGGAAATGTGGCTGAAAGCCCACGCATCGGCATCGTCTTCTACCTGGCATGTTATTTATATGTGAATATATATTCGCGATTCATGTTAAAGCTCACCGTTAGATTTCACCCCTCCACAAAAATAGCGGGCTTAAGCGGAATCGCAAACTTCCTCTTACCCGTCGGATCGTAGTCCTCGTTTATTCCTATCGCACACCCGAACTCCTTCGTTAAATATTCCTTCTCACGTGTCAGAATCTCCGATTCGTTCAACTCGGAATATTCTAAATTGCTTTTCATCATGTGCTTCACGAAATCCACCGTGCTCTTATCCTTCCGTATCTGCATCGCCTCCTTTATCTTATCCCGGTCTGGCACGTCCTTGAGCGCTTTGAAGAGCTCCCATTTCCATTGCTCCGTCTTGGAGTCGGCAGTGTAAAGGTAAATCTTACTGGGCTGAATCCGTGCGATCTTCAGTATCTCTTGTACATCCCCAACTAAAGCGACCACATAATCCTCCTCGCGCTCCACCTGCTCGTCAATAAGCTCTGTTTTAACAGTCGGCAGCGTTTGCACCGAGATAAAAGTATCGTACCGTTTATGCCAGAGCTCTTCGCAGATGTGCGGCGTGAATGGCGATAGGATTAGCAGCCAGTCATCCAGAACGTTCCTGACGATCTTTCGTCTCCGTTCCACGCTCGCCCGCTTCTCGTAATACCTCAGATCGTTCGTCAGGTTGAAGACCACGTTTATGCCCGCTTCGCGTATTCTGAAGCCCTCAAACCGCTCGATGGTTTCCTGTAACAGTCGGTAGAACCTCGAGAGCAGCCACCTATCCGTATGCGTGAACTCGTCTTCTTTTAGTTCCTCCGCGCCGGTGCTCTCCTCGAATACTGTTACCAAAACATTAAACCGCTTCCGCAACGCATCGGTATCCTGCTCCCGCCAATTGACGACACTGGCGAAATCAGCATTAAGCGCACAATAAAGCCGGTACAGGTCCACACCGTACAGCTCGGACACGTGTGCCAGCGGAATGACGTTCCCTTTGCTCTTCGAGATCTTATGCCCTTCCCTGATCATCAACTCGTTCAGGGTTATCGCTTTCGGCCAGTCCCGTTCGGGGAATATCGCCGCATGGTGCATCAAGAAGAAAACCAGATGGTTCGAGAGGTGTGGCGGCGCAGTGTGCCGCTGATCGTTTGGATACCAGTATTCAAACTCTTCTCTGAGCCGTTTAAGAACCGCCACATCTATATGAATTTGAATCTCCTTTGCCACTTCTTCCGCATTGCCGATTCCCAGAAACACGTAATCAAAAAACTTTTCTTCAAGAGCGTCAACCGGCACGTTCCTGAGCAGGTGCGCTATGGTGTACATCGCCATGTAAATGGTAGAATCACTCAGCGATTCGATTATCCAGCCCTTTTCAAACGGGAACGGTGTGCCCAAACCACGTTTCCTCGCGCAGGGTCTGAACGCTAACCAATCAATAATATCCTGCATGTACGTCTTGTACTTCTCCGGATAGAACAGCATATCGTCAACGAGTTTATGTCCCGCGTCCTTCCACCATTGCGGCGTGTAATCTATAAACCACTGATCCTGCAGTACCGCAATAATCACCTTGCTCCCGCCTCTCGTTACTGCCTTCCGCGAGGTCTCGTAAAAAATGTCGGATACATTCCCCGCCTTTAGCCAATCCTTAACCTCGTCCTTAATCGCAGCGATTTTAATACCCGCAAAATCCTTACACCTTTCATTCAATACCCCGCGATAAAATTCGTCCTTATAGATCGTCTGCGTGGCTTCCTCCAGCCGCTCGTCCTTCTGGTTTTCGATGCCCATCTTTTCACAGATCTCTTTCGCAGGTACGTCATACCCTTCTATGTCTATCACCTTGATCGGTGCGATTTCTATCCCCTTTTCCTTTCTCAAATCCTCCAAACCCATGTAATCGTACGGCGCATGTGCAGGCACCGAATAGACCACTCCAGTGCCTACGTCCTCATCAACGAGGCTCGCAGGAAAAACCGAAATCTCTCTACCGTCCACAAGCTCCTTAGCCCGCTTCCACAGTAGATTTTTCCCTTTTAAATCCTCTAAAACCTCAACGTCTTCACGCTGATAACTCAATTTCTCCGCTGCATCCTTAGACACGATCCAGCATTCATTACCAACCTTAGCTTTGACGTACGTTGCATCGGGATTTATCCAGAGGTTGGTAATGCCAAAAATGGTTTCGGGACGCAGCGTTGCCGCAATTAAGTACGCGTCTTCGTCACACAGTTTGAACTTTATCGCCGTATATTCGGTGATTGTGACTTTATCGGTGTCGCCCTCCCCGATGTCGTCTTCGCCAACCGCACAGCCATCGTCACAGGAATACGTGATCGGATACTTCCCCTTTTTTATCACGCCCTTGTCGTAAAGCTTCTTAAACTGCCATTCGATGAATTTGTTATACAGCGGCTCCGTGGTATTGAACTTCCTGCGCCAATCTATGGAATACCCCATCCTCTTAAAGTCCTCTGAGATTCGTTCGGCGAAGAACTCCGCAACGTTCTCTGGCTTATCAAACGTCTTGACTGTTTCTTCAACCCGCTCGGCATCGGCATCTTCGTAAATCGAGACGTAATCCTTATACCGTTCTACAACCGCTTCCTCGCCTTTTGCAATGCTGTCGGCAATCGCTAAGATCGGCGTGCCCGTAACGTGAAACGCCATGGGAAAGAGGACATTATAGCCTTGCAATCGCTTAAATCGCGCGATTATGTCCGCTATGGTGTACGTCCGGCCATGACCGATGTGCAACGGTCCCGATGTGTACGGGTACGGCGCGGTCAAAAAGAACTTCTCCTTTTTGCTGATCTCTGCATCAAAGATTCTGCTCTCTTCCCACTTACGCTGCCATTTATCCTCTATTTCCTTAAACTTGATGTTCGTCGCCGCGGGATTCATTTTGGCTCGTTCCTCTCCACGTTCTCCCTTTTAAGTTTGTACGTGACAAAGTATGATATTGTTGTAGCGGGCAGAAGTTAAAAAGATGCGTGGTTTTTTTTTTACCGTTCCACCTCAGTTCTAAGTATCTATACCAGTCCAAAACCCGAACTCAAAGATCGAATGCGACATCAATTTCCTTACCTGCAATCTCTTCCAAAGCCTCTACCAAAAGCCGCTCTTTCTCCGTCAATTCCTCATCCAACGAAACTATGTGTCTTTTTGATCTGGCTATTCCTTCTTGCAATTGAGTGAGTTGCCCCTTAGCGGACACAACTGATTGCTCGATCCCCTCTTTATCTTTGAGTATCGGCAGATCCGAAAGCGCAACTTTAATCGCTGCAATTCGTGCTTGCAGCCGCTCACGTTTTCCCTTTATCAACGCGAGATCAGCATTTAACAACTGGTCTATCCATTTCAGCGCTGTGTCTCGCTTTCGATCCTTGAGGATCGCGGGATCGCCTTCTATGATATTCTTTATGGCGAGGAGACGTTCGTTTATATCCTCTTCGAGCGATCGAATTGGAGATGACAAGATTGACGATACCGCTCTTCTCTCATCCGGAGTAAGCGTGTGCCGCCCGGTCTCATCCTGCTTCTTCAAGAGGTTGAGTGCTTTGTTAAGTGGCGAGAACAATCTGTGAACGCTCGATTCAAGCGCGTTTAATTCCTCTCCTAACGAAGATAATTCGTTATCGAGCTCTTTGAACAGTATCCATTCTTCCCCTTCTTCTATCATTCTCAGTCTCTCCCTCTCCGTTTCGATTCGCTTTTCGAGTGCGGAGCGCTCCTCTTCTTGATTACAAATGTTCTCCTTTTCCTCTTCTATCCCTGATTTCCGTTCTTTTACATCGCGTACAATCGCAGGCACCTGTTCTAAACGCATAATCTGGCTTTCTTTTCCACTTACGGGTGCGATGAGTTGGTCAAGAAGCTTTAGCAATCGCGTGAGATCAGCGATGATTTCCTTAATCTCATCGGGAAAGAGCGACCGAACACAGTAGACCTTCCTCTCGGATTTGCCGAAAGGAAATTCCAAATTGGACATCGTTACGCGACGAAAAGATAAGACAGTTTTATAATCTGTCTGGGTGGGAACCACGATTTTTTCAGTCATCGAATAAAGATCTTTTACCATTTTTTTCCGGCTCAGTAATCCTATCTTTGCAATAGAATCCGGCACTTCCTCATTTGATTCTGCGTCCTGAAGCTCGGAGATGTTTTGCTTAAGTCGCTCACGCGTATCTTTTATCTCATCATATAACTGATCAGCATTTGCATTCATACCACGAAAGAGCGATTTCGATACCAGTTCCAACCACGCATCTATTTCATCGAAGGCGACTATAGACGGTATTTCCTCTTCCTTGCTCAGGATTCTACTTAGCCACTTCACGGATTTAAGTAGATGTTAATCAGGTTTATAGTTTTGCTTTTATATACGTAATAAGAGATATTACAACTGTGTTATTCATGACTTTCACTATGGGTATTAGCTTACTACCTGAGAGCCTCCAGGTGATATTAATGGCAATGCTTCCCTTCTCCGAATTGCGTGGTGCCATCCCCTTAGCGATTTACTACGAAATGGGCTACACAGAAGCTTTTATTCTCGCTGGGATAGGGAATATGCTACCCGTAATACCATTGCTTCTTTTTCTTGACCCCGTTTCAAACTGGCTGAGAAGATACGGCATCTTCGACCGCTTCTTTACCTGGCTCTTCTCGAGAACACGGCGCTATAACAGCAGGATAGAGAAATACGGCGCCTTAGGACTCATACCTTTTGTGGCGATTCCTCTTCCCGTGACGGGAGCATGGACCGCCTGCGCAGTCGCTTTCGTCTTTGGCATTCGCTGCCGATACGCATTTCCCGCTGTTCTCTCAGGCGTGATAATCGCGGGGATAATCGTAACGCTCTCATGTATGGGCGTTTTGGTGATAATGAAGGTATGAGCAATCTTCTCCCCTGGGTTGAAACAAGCGGATGAAAGGGATATGATTTTCTATCGAAAGTTATATAGTACATAAAGTACATTTTAATTTTAAACCGCAGAGAAAGGGATAAGATACATTTTGACCCTAAAGCTAATGTGGGAAACAGCAATCTAAATCATTATCAGAAAGCGTTAGTTAAAGAAAAGAAGACAAATAGAAGATAAAAACTTTCGGGGATAGGGGGTGTAGAGATGGTAGAGAAATTCAATGAAAAGGCAAATGCATTAGCTCATGAATACTGGCGATTGAAAGAGATAACCGCCGAAGGGGCGGGCGGAAATAGGCTGGAAGAGATAGAGTGGCTATTGGAAAAGGGGATCGGGGGGAAGCTAAAGGACCAATTAGATGCCGAAGCGAAGCGACTACGAAAAGAGGAGGACGACAGAGGCAGTGCCAGTATGAAGTTGGGAGAAGTCGAAAAAGAGATATTGGAGATGACAGCGGAATTAGCCCCGAATTTAGACCTCTTTGTAGATGACTTCTTCCCCTACGATAGCGAACACGAGCCGATTTCCGAAGAGTACTTCTCCGCTATTACCGACATCTTTTTTGACGCTCCATCTTCAAGTATTCAATTCAAAGTAGCTATGTTCTCTAAGGAAGGAATAAAGGTTAATTTAGATGACGAAGGCTCCTCTCTGGCAGTCTTAGGCTATGTGATAATGATAATTCAGGAGACCGCGAAGCGAATGCTCGGCATGGAGAATACTTTAGATAAGTGCTGTGAGCTGCTCAAGCAGAATGAATACGCTTTTATTGCGTTGGGGACACTGCTCAAAGAAGGACGGAGACTGGGGATTACAGAGATAAAGGAGATTGCTCACAGGGAAGATAAGGAGTATAAGGAGCTGGTGAGAGACGTTTATGATAAAGAGCTGGTTAATGGTATAGCGTATTTAGTGGGCGAGGGATGGGAATATAGCTTGGTGAAGGAATATGATGGTAAATACGAAGCGACGGACTTTGGTGAGCGGGTATGGAAGATCTGTAATGCCGGAGCAAGCGAAGGGGCGGGGAAGATGAAAAGAACAGGTATTTCAAGTTCGAGCTTGAACATTCATAAGATATTAAAGTTTTTAAAAAAGTAAGATAATTATAATCCTTAAAATAGAAGAGAAGAGATGTGGTGGAAGAAAAAGGGTAGTAAAGAGGAAAGGGAGAAAGTAGTTGGTTACTCAAGGTCAAAGCTCTTCCCCTGGAATTTCATATTCAAAGACGTTGCGGAAGATGCCGTAGAACACTTTGTTCCGTATGCAACCCAGATGTGTGAAGCGAAGGGAATAGAGAAAGGTTCGATAGGCATCGAGGAAGTAAAAGAGGTGATTACGCGGGAAGTCAAAGAAGCCGTGGACGATTACCTGTTCGATCCCGATGATAAGGAGATGATACGGATGCATGGTAAATTTGTAGCTGAGTATCCGTTCGCATTCTCGCAGTGTTTGGCATACGTTATTTTATACCGGCTGGGTCTCAAGCTGGAAGAAGTCGTGGATGTAAAGTCGATTAGTGACTTATTGGGGCAGGATGTAACGGAGATTAGAAAGGGCGAATTCTTTATCCGGGACTTTATATCGAAAGAGGGGAGTAAAGCGATGAAGGTGTTTGCTAAATCTATCCTGGATAAAAAAGTTATAACGGCGGGGGGCGATTGTATAGGAAGCGTGGGGGATATTATTTTTGCGGACGAAACGGGAAAGGTGGAAGAATTAGTAATAAATCATCTGAAAGGCACGGGTTTGAAAAAAGGCAGGGTATCCATGGGTGACGTGCGTTTAAATATGTATAGCAAGAACATCGTTTTAAAATCTTCAAATTACAGAAAATAA
>JAUWPM010000018.1 GCA_030611585.1 Methanosarcinales archaeon
TTGAGAAGATCCAAAGCGCGAAAGCTTGGGACAAAGTGCTTGCTCCGCTGATGGCGCTGAGTGTAGTTTTCCCACTGGTCATTGTGGCAGGGCTGGATCACCGCTGTGGCTGGTCACCCGTATTTCCGCTATGGCTCATCGTGCTCGGCTTCATCTTGATCTCGCTCGGATACGCTTTCGCTGTGTGGGCATTGGTAGAGAACCGCTTTTTCTCAAGCGTGGTGCGTATTCAGACGGACCGAGGGCATATGGTATGTGACAGCGGTCCATATCGGATTGTAAGACATCCTGGTTATGCTGGAAATATTCTAGCACTACCGGGCATTGTGCTGGCTTTAGGCTCTGTTTGGACAATCATTCCAGTGATAGTAGCGCTGATCATTGCCGTGATAAGGACCGCGCTGGAAGATAAAACTTTACAAGAAGAATTGCCAGGGTATCGGGATTATGTGCGTCGTGTGCGTTATCGGTTGATTCCAGGTGTCTTCTGAGGATCATAATTCCGTGATGCAATTTGGCGGAGGTTGTTATATTCCATTGATGGAAATGACACAGCGCCTAACAGCGCATATATGCTCCGTTCCCGTTGGTCGCTACGGGCTTCGCCATATTTTCACCTCCACTATCGTTGCGGTGAAAACGTCATATATGCGCGAAACGTTAACTTAAAAATCCCAAGTCAACTGCAGGAAAATCAAAATTCTCTATGTCATCCGCAGCCGTAATCGCTCAACGCCCTTAAAGGGGATCGTGCCAGGATACGTCCCACCCCACCATCAAACGTCACTCGCCTTAACCGCTTTCTCAGCTATTTTGATTCATGAAGCATTTCATTCGCGCCGCTTTAAGCGCCGCATTGCAGAAACTCGTCTTCCCATGGCTCACGCCACACCCCACCAAGACGAGCAGTAAATCCAAAGCAGCTATGAGTGCACCTCGCAGCGCAGCCTAATCTGCCGGTTGGTGCAAATTCCAGTGCTCTATCCATCAAGAAACGGTGAGAAGGAGCTACAACCGCTTACCTGAAAAAGCGATGAAGATGCAAAGCGAAGCGACTATGAAATAAGCTTTGAGAACGCTTATTGAAAGCATCAAGGCAGCAAAAAATAAAAAAGCTTTTATATACCCTTTGATGAACGTATAAGTAAACAAGGGTTACATGCCACGCACTTACTTACAGGTCCCGTATCTTAAGTACGGGGTATGTGACTGATAGAGGGTTTATAAAAAAGAAAAAAATGATTAAAGAAACAAATTGCGATAAAGTAGATAAAAAGATTCGTGCAACTATTGATAAGATTATTAAGGAATTTAAAGAGAATCCTTATGCTTGGAATGATGAGCGGCAGGTTCATTATGATTTTTTTAAACTTCTTTTTGAGGTATTCTCCTCTGAAGAAATAAAGGAGTATTTTATTTGGGAGTATCGGGTAGGAAGACCCTCGTATGCCAGAGGGAATAAGGTAGCAGAAGTAGACCTCGGTATGTTTTGTGGCAATGGAAATTGGATAGCAGTAGAATTTGAATTCAATCTTTCGCCTGGGAAAAGTTTAGAGGAAGAACTTATTAGGTGCGTAGAAAAGCTTCAGTCTAGTCCTAAATGTTTGGATTCTATGTTTAGGGGGTATGTAGTACCACTATTGCGTCGAGATGGTCAAGCCACTGCTCAAGGGTATGGAATTACATATTCTGAACTTTGCACAAAAAACATCCAAAAAGCGGAAAGTTCAATTAGAGTTTCAAATATTAAGTTAATCTCGGATGGGATAATACTCTAATAAAGGCAATTGCTGGTGAGTAGGAAGGAGATGGAGCTACCATGGTCAGCGAAAAAGTATGGAAAAGAAGACAAGAAAAAGGGGGGATTTAAATGCACGGATGCCCCCGATTTTATTCGGGAGTGGTATGATTGGGGATTTTTTTATTTAGTCACATTTTCATTAGTAAGCTGCAAAAGTTTAAGTTCTAATCGATTGATAAAATTAATTAATGGTAAAAATCAATAACATTGAAGAAATTGATCATGAAAGGCTGAATGCCTTATTCAAAAGACGTGGTCGAAAAATAACAATACCGCTTTTTACCAAGAGAGTGTTAGAAATCCTTGAAACTGATGATAAAGAATACGAGGTGCATCAATGTGGGTGTGGAGAAGTATTAATATGTCGCACTGATTATGCTAATTATTTAAGAAAACAATTGAACACAGAAGATATTCCTTGCAATTCATGTTTGGGATTGAGCGATTTGAACATACCGGGACAAATTTTTGTGAATTTGTCGAATATTCTAAAAATTATGGAAAGACGCAAAATTGACAAAAATCAACAGCAAATTTATTATACTGATAAAGACTTCGAGCAATTAAGGAGAGAAGGGAGAGGTCTATTTGCAACAACGTCAATTGACGAGTTTTACTTTGGATTCCATAATTTTACTAATGCGTTTTTTGATAAATTTCAAGAAAAAGAATCCTGTGTGTGTTATCCACTGATTTTAGAGATAATGGAATCTGCCATAAAAATTAACCCGAACATATTTAAAGAATTTGAAAAAACCGCAGATGCAGAAGGACTTGACGCTGCTTCACTTAATACTTATCTTGTTCGTAAATTAGGAATTGACTTCTCATCTAAAATTTCTGACGGAAAATTTTTAAAATCCGAAATTAGCGATTTCCATTCATCTGAAACTGGTACCTCTTACTCTAAGTTAGATATCAAGCTGAAAATGACAGAATATAAAGATTTAGTTGAACAACATAAATATTTTTTCAATCCTTTACTAAATTTAATAAATATAATTGAAGGTAGAGAATTTGTTTCAAATCCTTTTGATAAATTAAAATTACCACCCAAAAGACCAGAAGGTAAGGAACTGAGAATAAAGGGGTTACGTGATAAAATTGAATTATTCAAATATCATTATTTTGGTGACAAGTTATATCCTTTACTTTCAGATATTTTCGATACGAAGTTAAGAAATGATGAGGCACATAACACGTATGAAATTGACATCGAGAGGAGAGTTATAAGGTCAACAAAATACAAGAAAGAAACCTCGTTTGAAGAATTAGACGAAAAAATCAACAAAATATCTTCGCTTTACTCTTTTTTAACTAATAATTGGACAAACAGATATTTTGAAACGAAAAAACCTTTAATGAAAAATTTAGGTATAGAGGAGATATCACTTGGCTATGTAGATCCAGTATTAATAGATGACAAGCTTTTTCCAAACAACAATTGTATGTCTGAATTGGGAATTTATCAATATTGGGATTTTGCGTACTACGAAAACGAAAAACGATGGATTCCGATACCCGAACTATCATTTAATAATGAGTTTAAAATCACCTTTAAAGACGAAAATATATTCGATTACAAATTGGATTCCGATGTCGAACTATGGTTAGAGCAATTAATTTTATACGGTGCATATAATTTAAGTTTATATACAATAGCCCCAGCACTACCATCATTCAATATAAAATCAATAGCTAAAATTCCTGTAGGTGGTATGTCGGGAGTAAATATTTTGGAGGTAAAGGAAAAAGTTATCGAATTGCCTAAAAAGTTGATAAAAGATATAAGTGAAAAAATCAACCTTTAAGATTTCGGGGGGGATACATTCCCCTTACCTTTAAACTATAAATGAAAAAGTAAAATATTATAGCTCCCGGAAAAAAATCTCATGGATGCCCCATTTTTTAAAATGGGGTGGCGAGGATGGGGCTTTAGCCTAAACTTTACGATCGCATAAGAGCTGTTAAGTTTATAAATATCTTAGAATAATCCCTGAGGCTCTAACGAGCGCACCTCGCAGCCTAATCTACCAGGTGGTGAACATCCAGTGCACTACCCATCAAAAAACGGTGAGAAAGGGATTTAGGAAATAAGATAAATCAAAAATTACCAACAGTTAAAAATGAAAAGTTAATCCGAGATAAGTTGAGGCGTTACAAGGCTTAAGAAGCCAACACATCCCACCACTCCGAAAAAGCACTAAGTGAACCTGCCCTTTGTAGATGAGGGTAAGAAGGAGATGAAGCGATGGGTGGAATGGGGGATAATTGATTATATGGGAATAACGCGAAAGCCGTATATACATGTTCTGTCCTAAGTAAGTATGTGGGGTGATAAAGCGGATAGAAACTAACAAGGAGTTATAAAATCTAAAATCTGTAAGAAGGTGTAAAATGGGGTATTTTGCACTTCATCAATTTCCAACTTAGTGATGGTGGTCCCTATAGCTCAAAAACGTTAATATGAAACCTGAAGAAAAAGCACGACAAAACATTGATCAACTTTTGGAGGCGGCGGGTTGGATAGTTCAAGATATGAGTGACTTAAACATCGGAGCTTCTTTAGGGGTGGCTGTTCGAGTTGTAGAAGCAAAGCCCGAAGGTACAACATTGAGTGGTGTTGCCGAACAATCTGAAAAGTACATAGCTACAGGTTCTGAAAATCTACCACAAGAGGAACCGCCTCCTTTTGCCTATGAGAGCACAGGCGTAGAGACCTTCTTCAGAGATTCGAGAGATCCAGACACTCGTTCTCGAAAGACGTATACTGCTGTCAGTTCCGTTTACCGGTTGATAAAGCTTGCGAACGCCAGAAGGATTTTATTTTTTAAAGATCACATAGCCACCAGTTTGAGTATCGCAATGGACGACTTTGAACTTGCACCGTTCTACGAGAAAGGAGGCGCAATCAGAGCATATAAACTCTTCGGGCAAGAGCTGGATAAGGTCTTAGAAGAACTCACTGAGGTGCTGGTGGTATGAACGAAAACGAGCTGCAGTTGATTCTTGAAGGAGGCGAAGGCTATAAAATTGAGTTTAAAGAAGCTCTGACGAATATTGATAAGGAGCTTGTCGCTTTTGCCAATTCATCAGGCGGGCGGATATTTCTCGGAATAACTGACGATAAGAAGATAACGGGTGTGAGGATAACAAATAGACTCAAATCACAGATTCAAGATATAGCTAATAATTGTCAACCTCCGGTAAAGATTTCATTTGAGGAGTTGAGGGACATACTGGTTATAAGAGTAAGAGTGGGCGAGGATAAGCCATATAAATGCGCTTCTGGATTTTATACGCGCGTTGGACCTAATTCCCAAAAACTTAATCGTGATGAGATTATTGAATTCTTTAAAGCTGAAGGCAAGATCCGGTTTGACGAGTTGGTGAACTTGAAATTTGATTATGATACTCAGTTTGACGCCAAAAAGCTTGACAGGTTCTTGAGACTCGCGGGCATTTCGAAGGTTCTGGATACACCCGCCATACTGGTGAATTTAGGCGTTGCGGAGAAGCAGGATGGTAAAATCATTTTTAACAATACCGGGATTCTCTTTTTCACAAGGAATTTGCAGGACTTGTATTACCACACTGCGGTGACCTGCGCCCTTTATAAGGGAACAGAGAAGGTAGAAGTTCTGGACAGGCGAGATTTTAACGAGGATTTGATCTCTAATATCGAGGGTGCGATGAATTTTCTCAAGCAGTACATCCCGGTAAAGTACGAGATGACCGGCGAGCCGAGGCGGAGGGAAGTGCCGGAAGTGCCTTATGATGCCCTGCGAGAAGCCGTTATAAATGCCGTGGCACATCGTGACTATTTTGAGAAGGGCGCAAATGTGATGGTGGAGATGTTCGATGACCGAATCGAGCTAACGAATTTTGGCGGGCTTGTGAAGGGTTTGAAGCCTGAGGATTTTGGCAAAAAGAGCGTGCTCAGAAACCCTAATATTGCGAATCTACTGCACAGAGCGGGCTATATAGAGAAGATGGGAACGGGCATCACGAAGATGAGGCGGCTGATTGCGGAAGCCGGACTGCCGCCGATTGAATTTGAGTTCGGGACATTCTTTACGGCTATTTTCCGAAGACCCACGAGAATAGAGCCCACCGTTTTTGATGAAAGCGGCGGTGTATTTGGCGGTGTATTTGGCGGGGTAAATGAAAAAGTCGCTGGACGGCTGGGTAAAGTCATTAAGGCATTATGTGGAGGGCAACTGAATATTTCTCAGTTAACCGTTATGACTGGTATCCCCAAAAGGACACTGGAGCGGGATATTGCTTTGTTGAAAGATAAAGGCTTTACGGAGTTCGAGGGTGCACCGAAAACGGGCAGATATGTCCTGACAGAGAAAGGAAAGAAGATGATAGAGGAGTTGAAAGCATAAATGATAGAGTCTCTTGATCTTCCGCCGTTACCCGAAGGTTGGGTGTGGACAAAAGTTGGAGAGATAACGGAAGTGATACGGGGGAAGGGGTAGCATGCAAATCAAAAATAACTCCTTTTTACCAAAGAACGAAAACGCTATTCCACCTCTATTTCAACGTTTTTGCAGCACTACCTAAACCTGCCCTTTGGCGGAAGGATAAGAAGGAGATGACGCGGTGGGTGGAAGAAGCTTAAGAAGGGTTTTTGAAAATGTGGTTATTTTAATTACACGCTTAAGATGTGGTAAATGGCTTTTTAATGGGTTAACTCCAGAGTAGTATAGCTTACCTTTATTACTGGTTTTCCAACAAAACAGCAATAACGAAAGGGGTTACTATAATTGCCAGTAATAACGAAACGAGCTTTTTATATTTCTTAATCCTATATGAAGTGTTATGATGTACTGCATCCCGCGATAGAACCTTAAGTAAGCACAGCACAGTCACCTACCACCACTAAAAAATGATAGCGGGGCTATAACCAAAGCTCCCAGGGAAAAATCGTAGAGGGTTGTGAAGTCCAACAAAGTTATGCGTGTGGTGGCGCAGGCCTCCTCGGGTTATCATCTCCTCCGTGCTTAGGTTTCACGATAGGATGCAGCGCATTATCGAGCAGCACCACGTGAACTTGCCCTTTGTGGATTGGCGGAAAATGAGATGAAGAGGTGGTCGCGGGGAATTCGATTCAAACCGCAGGAGTTGTTAGCGTAAATCCCAGAAACACGTTGATCAATCCGCTTCCAGCTCTCCGAGAACCTCGCCTAACTTATCAAAGTTCTCCCCGAATGCGGTCCAGTTCTTGCCCATGGAATCGAGAATCGCATCATAATACATCTGCGCTTCTGTTATCAGCACCTCAGTTGACTTCTCCCCTTCGTATACGCCCTCCTCTACCACACCTGGTCTGGTTTTACCGAAGAGTGCAACGAGTGCGCTCTCGAGGTCTTCCTCCATCACCACCCTCTCGCCGTCTGAGACCAGCACTCGTTTGAGTTCGGGCATCTGCCCGGTCTCTGCCTGTATGTAGAGCGGCTCTATGTACAGGATCGAATCCTCAAGCGGTATCACCAGCAGGTTCCCTCTCGTCACCCTGGATCCCTGTTGTGACCAGAGTGTTAATTGTTGTGAGATCACCGCATCCTGATCGAACTTCGCCTCGATCTGCAGGGGACCGTATACCAGTTTCTCTTTGGGGAATTTGTAGAGCAGTAGCTCCCCGTAATGATTCCCATCCGAACGGGCAGCGAGCCATGCAACCATGTTGTCCTTCATTATTGGTGTTACTGACCTCATCAGGACGAATTCTTCCTTCGCCTCTCCCGGAAGCTTTATTATGATGTAATAGGGATCAACCGGAACTTGCTGACCTGTCCCGTACACCTCGTTCGGGATCTGCCACGCATCCTCCTTGTTGTAGAAGACCTTCACGTTGTCCATGTGATATGTGTTGTAGATTGCAGACTGGACATTGAAGAGATCTTCAGGGTATCTGACATGTTTCTTAAGCCCATCAGGCATCAGGTCAAATGCCTTGAAGTACCCCGGGAAAATTTTTGTGTATGTTGCGATTACCGGGTCCGCGGTATCGACGATATAGTACGTCACGTCCCCGTTGTACGCATCAACCACGATCTTTACGGAGTTTCGCATGTAATTGATGGAGCCGTGTTTCTCTGAGTAGGGGAATCTGTCTGTTACGGTGTATGCGTCCAGCATCCAGAAGAGTCTGCCATCGCTGATGACGAGATACGGGTCATCGTCAAGTGTGAGGAATGGGGTGATCTTTGAGATCCGCTCCCTGATGCTCCTCTCAAACATGATCTTGCTCTCAGGGGTGATCTCTGCGGATAGCAGGATCTTGATGTCAGCAAAGCGCATCGCCATCAGCAGTTCCTTTGTAGATGAGTCCAGCTTCACCCCTCCGCGCCCATCGTATTGGATGTACTCATTGGTATCGCCCATGGGATAATCAAACTCCGGTGTGCGGGTGTTTACCAGCACGAAATCATTGTCCATCTCGCCGTAGTAGATCTGTGGCACCTCGATCCGCAGTTCCTCATCCTGGACCGTATATACAGGAGGAATATCTTTTATGAGATAGTTAGGCATGCCCTCTTTTGTGACGCGGTTTACAGGGCTCATCACAACACCAAAACCGTGCGTGTATACCAGATGGAGATTCACCCACGTCTTTGCCTGAAGCCGTTCCTGATTCATCTCTCTTGGGGCAATCATCACCTCGGTGTAGCTTCCGTTGATCTCGTACCGGTCGATGTCAATCCCTGAAAGGTCATAGTAGAGCCTCATCTCCTGTGTTTGCTTGTACGTCTGTGTGAGCGGTCTCCAGTCCAAAATCCTGACATTATCCAGCGTCTCCGTCGCGTTCGATAGGATTTCCGTAGTCATCATCTCGACAGAGAAGTCTTTCTCCTCCACGTCAGAAAGTCCGTAAGCGATCTTTGTGAACCTGATGTTATTCTCGATGTATGGCTGTTCCAGCTTCTCCTCGTTTGGTGAAACCTTGAAAGCCTGCACAAATCCCGGGATCACAGCCGGAGCAATTATGGCGATTAGTAGATAAATCACGATTACGGACACCAGTATATTCCTTTTTCCCGGGCTTTTCTGCCTTAAGATTACGAATATCCAGACGTAACACAGTACTGCGACGATTATCGCCATGATCATCAGTATCCTGATTATCGGGAGGTATGCGACGACATCAGCGTAGCCAGCCCCTACCACAATCCCTTTTTCAGAGTACATGATCGAGAATCTGGCAAGGTAGTGACCTGCAGCGAGAAGAACGAAGAAGAACGATCCAAGGACTGTTAGATGCACCAGTGCCTTCTGCCCCATGTTTGAGATTGCTGATTTGAAGTCAACACCATAAGTTGTAACGTCCGCTGCGATGATCTCTGGCTGTTGGAAGAAGCTGACTATGAAAGACTGGAGGTAATCCACAAGCACCATGATGATCGTGATTATTACACAGATCAGCAGGAAGTTCCGGGCAGCGAGCATGAATGGCAGGGAGAAGACGTAAAAGGATACGTCCTTTAAAAAGATCGGGTCCTGCAGGTTAAAGGGCACCTGATTCAGGTACTGTAGCACTACGAACCATTTGGCAGAGCTTGCAAGCCCCACAAAGAAGGATATGACCAGAACAGCCATGAACTTCAGCTCGAAAGAAATCTTTGACTCGTTCAACCTCGAAGAGATCCGGAGATTGATCAGGGCAAACGCGAGAAAACCCGATGCTGAGAGTATAAATAGTAGTATCTTTGCCTTTAAGCTGATCATGAAGATCTGGGACGCGCCAAGAGCATCAAACCACCAGTAATCGGTGATCAGCCGGACTATCGTGGATACGGAAAGGATGAAGATAAATAATAGAGCGATGACAATAGCGTTGAATCGATCCCTGTCCTGCGGCATAAAGATGATAAGGGATGCATCCCTTATAAAGGATGTGGAAAACCTTCGCAGTGCTACAACCAGAGAGCATACGTCCTCGACCACGACAGGCACACGAACGGGCGTGAGTGGGGAGTGTTCGATTATATGTTTGATATGTTTGAACAAGTGGGTGGCGCACAGAGCACACTCGAAGGTTGATAATGAAATTAATCAGAATGTTTATTTTGAGGTAATCGAATGGAGATAGAACTGTCAGATATTTGGATAACTGCTATTTTTCTAATTGGGCTCCAAATTGCGGCCTTTACTTGGAGGGTATCTCGGGAGATCGCTTTGGCAGGTCACTATGATCCCTATACTAAAGGACCCCGTTCAGATGACTATGCGACGAAACAAGAAATAACGGCGTATTTGGTTCGGGCTAATGTACTAAATCGCCATCTAAAACTCCATATACCCGCAAACCGTTACACGTAAAACACTTGAAATAAGCAATCCAAAATGAGACAAAAAACCATCCTACGGCCAATGGATGCCCCCGAATTCAGAGCTTGTCCCATAATCAGATATTTTCTAAAATCCGAAGCGTATTTTCCGTTATAAAGCCCTATTCAGTCTTCTTTTTGTTGGGATTTTGAATTGTGAGACGGCCTCTTGAGAGCGGGGTGGAGAGGTCGGGGCTGCGGGGTTATATCACTTAAACCTCAGCAATCCGCCCACACCGCCAAGTTCATCTAATATAGGATCATCTCCCACAAACTCAATTTTTGTGTCCGTTCTTCCGGCAAACTCAATGATTTCTTCGATAACATCAACCTCGGATGTTCTGCTGCCGCAATACGGACATTTGTCCTTCACACCCGAATCAACCGCCTGACATTTCTCACAAATCCATCCCCTTATTTTATAACCTTTACTTACCAACAGCAACTCTATCTGACCATTTATCACCGCTTCCCCTGTTTCTTTTAAACCATGGACGGCAAGACCGTTTCTCAGTATTTCATCCCTCAATCTGCTCACATTTTTCTCGCTTGTTTCTTTTTCATCCTCTATGACGATTTCCTCAGCCTTCGAGAGAAGCCTACCTTCAGCTTCGTCAAAATCCATATCAATTATATCTACAATCTTAGACTTAATATGCGGTGGCAGGATATTTTTGAATATTATTTTCTCATTACCAGAACCTGCAATAATAATTTTAACTACGTCATCCGTCGGGAATAATTTTTCTACATCCTCTGCGACATCCTTGAGGAAATGATCAATCGCACCCTTTCTTAGTCTCTGAAAACGCGCCTGTGACATCCCACCTTTCTTATGCTTGTTTATAATATCTTTTGCTTTTTTCTTTTTATACCCAACTTTGCCTGAGGAAACAACATAGATTTTTGCTCTCTGGCTATCCAGAAGAACAAGTCCAAATGCTTCATATTCATCAACCAATCTTGCAAGAGGTCTGATATATGGTGATGTGTCCACAATCAGCAGGTTTTCAACGGGCATCCCTAATTTGTATGCTCTAAAAAAGTTATGAATATTTGATGCAAACATAGCGAGTCCTTTCTGCCCTTTTTCTCTGCCGTTTTTATTCAAATATTCCTCTATCATTTGCATTGTTTTCTCAAAATTCTCTGACAATTCCTTATCTTCTTTCAGAACAGATTTGCAGGTGTTTTTTCTTCTTCCTACAAATTTATTGTCCAAGCTCTCTATATCCAGATAAAGGCTGATAAACGAATCCCTGTTTTCGGAATCATAAATCTCTGAGAGCTCCTTGATGTCTGCGTTTTTCAGGTTTGTGAGCATAGTTTAGTAAGAGGCTTTTGAGTATTTATTATTTATTAACCTTCTAAAGAATGTTAAAGATGTGTTGAGTCCTAATTGTTGAGTCCTAATATTATTCCGCTTCGATGGGATGTGTTTAACTCCAAGAGCTTTTAGATACTGTTCAAAGCGACTTACGCCCTTTATCTTCTTGCGGAGACACCATATATCGCAGAGACCACTGCAGTGCTTTCTCCTTTGTTGATTA
This sequence comes from Methanosarcinales archaeon, assembly GCA_030611585.1. Classification (GTDB taxonomy): domain Archaea; phylum Halobacteriota; class Syntropharchaeia; order Alkanophagales; family Methanospirareceae; genus JACGMN01. The sequence continues at coordinate 11,688 of JAUWPM010000018.1, forward strand.
TCTGTTTAACCGCCCATTTGGTCTTTTTGTCCGTGAGCTTCACCATGAATTTTGGTGAAACTTCTTGACGAAATAATTTCGGGACTCTACATTTCACGTAATGCTGCAACTTACTGATTTCTAAAACTGTAGTTCACCTTCCCCGCGGCACCAGTACTTTAGCTTTTTCTTACCCTTTAAGAAGAAGTGCGATAACCCCAGCCGGAGCGTCCGGGCCGTCGTCATGCGCAGGTATCGGGAAATGGATGAGCTGCTCTCGAACTTCATGAGCCCTTTCACATAGGTATGAGTATACGCCATATTGGCATATAAGTTTTACGGTAGATAGCAATTTTGACGTTAAATCCCCCCTACACCCATTTCTTCATCTCCTTCATATCCCCGTCGACAAAGGGCAGGTTCATGTGGTGCAGCTATTTTCGGGAAAAAATCTAAAAAGCTTATATACTCCCCCATTATCTAATCAAACAGATAAAAATGGCTGAACTACCAATAGCACCTGTAACCAAGTTGATTAAAAACGCAGGAGCAGAGCGAGTAAGCGAAGACGCCACTGCGGAATTGGCAGAACTGATAGAGGCAGAAGGCGCGAAAATAGCGAAAAAAGCTACAGCTCTCGCGAAGCACGCCGGAAGGAAGACCGTGAAAGCGGAAGACATCTTAGAAGCAATAGAATAAAAAAGTTATAAGGTGAGGGAAATAAGACATATGCAAACTAATCTCTCTTTTATTTTTTGTTATAATTGCCTTAATGAATGAAGTAAACGCAGATAATGTTAAATAGAATTGTTTTCATGAGCTATCTTCACCCCAAAAATTTAGTTGCTTATACTCTATCTCCAGCATGTTAATATAATATTTATATAAGATGTGATGCATTAGTAAGACCATGGAAGAAGCAAAGAAGAGTTATAAATGCAAGTATTGTGGCGAAGCATTTGAAAAGCCTTTAATGCTAGCCTGGCATGTTAGGTCAAAACATAAGAGCGTAAAGAAACGAGAAAAGAAAGCGGCTGAGAAGGTAACGCCAGCAGAACAGTTGAACAAAACCATTGAAGCCATTGGTATCCTGAAGGGATTGCAGGTATCGCCTAATCTGAGTGAAGGAGAGAAGAAACTATTGGGTGACGTATCAAAAACAATCGAAGAGCTATTGACATCGGTGCGGAAGGGCAAGTGAAGGACTGGCAGAAAAGATAATGGATTTATAAGCAATCAGAAAAGCTGTTTGAGGGTGGGGGGAGTGTCTTTCCCCTACGCTCCCTTATTCATCTCTTTCTCACCCATTGATAAAGAGCAGGTTCACGAGGTGCTTTTTGCGCTTGTTGCTCTTTTCTCCACTTCCCGCACGTCCACCGCGACACCCTTTCGCGATTCCACCATCTCCCAACCGCTCATCTTCGCCCGACCAACGCCAAACGCCTTTTCACCAACGAAAATAACCTCATCGTTCACCCGTATTTGTTCGTTTGCGTTTACAACTCCAGGTGCCAATATAGAACCTTTAGGCAGGAAATCGCCGATGTGCACCGTGTACGAAGCAAGATAATTTCTGATTCTAAGAGCCCCCTGCATAGTAAGCGTTAAAAGCCCGTATTCCGGTACGATTCTGGCGAGGACATCGCCGTTTACGCGGAGTTTATAGGCTGGGAACTTCCCGGTTATTTTTATCTTCGTTCGTTCTCCTTCTTTCCGCGATATAAGCTCGCGTCCCGCACCGATACCGAACTGGTAGTCCGCCATTGCCCTGAGCATGCTCGCTTTCTTTTCAAAGCTCGATAACGGCTTTTTATCGCCACACAGCGCGGCTATTCGTGCGTTCAGCCGGTTCAGCGCTTCTTTTGACGTCATTTCCTCGCCTTCCTCGCAGGTGTACTCCACGTCCATTCCCAACTCGTCCGCAACGCATGAGCAGAGCTCTCTGTACGCACCGCTGAGATGCGCAACGATCTGCACGTAATTCCTCGCGTTTCGCTCAAGGTACGCATGCAAGCACGAAGCTACCCACGCGCGCTCTTCCGCATCCCAGTAGCCCGTTACCGGAATGTCGTAGAACGCAGCGGGATAGATGACTTCCAGCTCGCGTGGCACGATACCGAGCGGGGACGTCAGGATGAGTTCGTGAATATGCCCTTTATACTGTGCAATCGCTTCTCTGAACTTCACGTGAGACGGTGACAGCGAATACGGCTTCCGTGCGGAGCATGGTAAGAGCAGCAAAACCTGCTTAACCGGAGGTTCGTACCTTTCTAAAACGCGGCTCGCAAACCGCTTCACTTCTATCCTTTTCAGCGATTCCATCGTGTTTGCCATCATGCAGCAGTTTCGAGCAACCGGCGTTCTCCGCTCAAAATACTCTTCTTCATCGAGGTCCAGAATCCTTAACACCGCGGTTAAAAACGGTGAGGACCGCACTTTCTGTTCCACGTACTCACGCAAACTGCCGGCTCGTATGTGTGCTTTTACCTTCTTCAGTTCCTTCTCTAAAAGCAGCGTGTTATGCTTCGCTAATAACGACGCTCGTTCCTTGCTGTCCTTCTCCCTTAACTCGTCTATTGTTAACGAGGAGCACACACTACAATTGCACGGCAGCTCTTCTAAATCACGTAAGCTCATCGCGCCTTCTTCCGTTTGATAAATGCCCTGGTAGCCGTTTATCACGGCATTCGTGTCGTCTATCACGTCAACGCCCATGTAGATCAGCAGTGCGGCATTTTCAGCCGTTGCGATCGCAGGGACCCATAAGGCAACATCCGATGGTATCGCGTTTCGTGCGTCAATTATCCTGCGAACGAACGCCCGTGGGCTGTTGAGCATAGCAGACGCGAAGGAAAGCACGTAACAATCAACAGATAAAGAAGGAATTGCTTCGTTCACTTTTGTAAACAAAGGGTGAACTTCAGGCGGGAGGACAGTGCCTCGTGGGGTGTCGTGTAAATCTTCTTGGAATAAATCGCTGAAGTTCGCATCTTCAGCATTAGTTATCTCAAAGCCTTCTTTACCGCTGCTCAACGAATCAACGTGGAATAAGAGTGGTGTTTGCTTCTTCTCGTCATTCAAGGACAGGAAACCTATTCGCGCCGCACCGTCTCTTCTCCTAACTTCGTAAAACTTTGTCATCGTTCCAATTTTTAAAAAGTTTTTATCGCTTTTGAAGCTTCGATTCTAATCTCCGGTGGCTTGAGAGGTATGCCAAAAAACTGCGGTTATTTATATTTATATACAATCGAGAAACAATAGAATAAAAACAAACTTAATTTTGGTGATAAATATGGGAATAAGAGTAAAAGCGAGATATGAGAATAAGGTATTGAAGCCGTTGGGGGGATTGGATTTGGAGGCGGGAGAAGAAGTGGAAATAGAGGTTAAGGGAAGAAAGGTATTAAGTGGGAAAAGGGATATTCTAAGATATGCAGGAATGTTAAAGGATATGAACAAGGAAGAAGAGAAAATATTTGAAGAGGCGGTAAAGAGAAGAAGTCTTTTTGGCAGGGCGCTAAAGCTATGAGAAAATCTCTTTTAGATATTGATTGAGGATGCTGACATACTTATAGCAGCCTCTTGCCCGGTTAAAGATATGATTTTGATAACGGACAATGAAGAACACTTTAGAAGGATAGAAAACCTGGAAGTGGAGAATTGGGTAATGAGATAAGATATATTACACTTTATGTACAAAGATAAAAAGCAATGTTCTGCCCAATGGAGAACAAGAACAAGGTCATCTTTAAAAGCGCGAATGGCTAAAATCATCCAAGAGCAACCGGAGGACGCAACCTATGAAGAGATCATGCGCGAGCTGGCAGACTCCCGTGCCGGAAGGGTTATTTCCAACGAAGAGATGGCTCGGCGGATTCGAACATGGTAGGCAGAAATAATATGGACGGAGGAGGCCGAGCGGTGGCTCAGGACGTGGATAAAAGCAATTTTTAGTTGGAGTAAGAAAAATGAACCAACAAGCATTCGTGCTGCGAATTGCGCCAGGACGTATCGACAAGGTCCCAGAGGCATTGACCGAAAATCAGATCATCATCGGATGGTCAAAAGCAGAAGGCCTGCTTAATGATGATCTTCCATGGGCGCTATTCCGGGAAATCATACGTGATGCCTACTATTATAGTGAAGATACATTACGTAAAGCAGGGGCTGCTGCTGGCCACATGTGGCGATTTATTAGGGAAATGGATATAGGTGACCTTGTTGTTGTGCCTCATTGTTCTGAGTTTTATGTTGCAAAAATCGAAGGTCCTGCAATATACGATACAAATAAAGTTACTGATGACACAGCTTATAGGCGGTCGGTTAAGTGGCTTAACGGCAAGAAACCGATCCCTCGCAATTTGGCGAAATCGGCGCTTATTTCTCGAATGAAAACACAAGGCACATGTGCTGATGCAACCGATCTGCTCGACGAAATAAACGAGTGCCTTCAAATTGCTTCCTCTGGCAAAGCTCCTATTTTTAAAACTGATTTGCAGTCCCGTTTTACTCGCGAAACTTTGAACGAATTGCATAGCGGGCGAATGGATAGTTTCGGCTTTGAAAGGCTAATTCAAACAGTATTAACCAATTTGGGGGCTGAAGATGTTAAGATTGTTCCACGAAATCAGGATAAAGGGGCGGACATATTGGCTACGTTTCGTGTGGCGGGTGCGTTCCGTCAAGTCATTGCGGTGCAGGCTAAACATTGGAAGCCAGACCCACCAGTAGGCAAAGAAGTTGTAGAGCAACTGATTGCGGGTATTGAAGCAGAGGCCGCCAATTTAGGGATGGTCATTACATCAGGTACTATCTCCGATGAAGCTGTAAACGCAGCCGAAAAATATTTCGATGAAAATGGAATCAAGATTGAGCTTGTTGATGGAGTGCAGTTTGCAAAGCTCATTGTTGAACATGGTATCCAAACGAGCTAACAATTCGTTGCAGCGGATACTCTAAAACTCGCGCCGCTGATCCGCACATGGAGGCACTCGATGAATGTATTCTTGAGCCATAGTCACCGAGATAAAGCCTTGCCCAAATATATATCTGCAGGGGTAGAAGAGTACGAGCTCCTGATAGTGCAGACATCAACGTGTCGCTAAGAAATGCGATCCAAGAAGAGGCTGGCGGATTTCGTGATAATTTTCCTCGGTCGGGAAGCAATGAAGTCTGAATGGATCAGAAGGGAAGTTTAATGGTAAAGAAGAATAACCACCGGTTATATGTAATAAAAGACGTAGGCGGCTTATGGCGTGATAGAAAATAACTTTGATATAAACGAAATAATTGTAAATATAAGCTAGTAATTATCCTGTAATTATTTATACGAGGTAGGAAATAATAGAATAAGGATAAAAGGCAATGTTAGGGCTCCGTAGTCATGAAAAAGTTCACATTGGACACAAACTGCATCATAGATTTAGAAAAGAACCGGCCAAATGCTGAGCATATACGCAAATTGGTCCAAGCATGGAAAACCGGCCGAATTGAGTTAGCCATTGTAGCAGTAAGCGCCTCCGAGAATCAGAAGAGCGGAACCGCAGGTAGGGATTTCGCGACGTTTGAGGAAAAGTTAAACAACGTCGGACTAACTGGGGTACAACATCTTCTACCGTTGGCGAAATGGGACGTCTTCTATTGGGATCACGCACTATGGTGTGACGATGAAATGGAAGAATTAGAATCTAAAATACGTGGAATTCTGTTCCCAAATATTCAGGCCAAGCCGCCCGAAAATATAGACACAAATAGCACTTGGCGAAACCAGCTATGCGACGTATTAGTTGCATGGTCACATGCATTTCACAAATGGGATTATCTGGTCACTGGCGACGGGGATTTTCACGACCACAAAGATGAACTAAAGAAGGTGGGGGTTAAAGAAGTTCTGTATCCAAAAGATGCGGCTCGGCTATGCGAGCCCTAACAAGCTCTTTCAGCGGATCGCAAAAAACCGCGCCCGCTGAAGAGCAGCGTTATACCACTATATTTATCGGTAACTTATCTTGGAAATTCGAATATGAAAGTCAATATAAAAACCCTGTTGCATCCAAGGATTGAGAAGCACTGTGAGAAATTGTTTGACGATGGCCATTATAAACAGGCCGCTTTGGAGGCAATGATTCAGGTAGAACTTGCGTTGAAAGAAAAATCGGGTAATAAGAAGATGTTCGGTGTGAATCTTATCTCAAGTTTGTTCGGAGAAGGCAGGGGAATAAAATTGAGGGTGCCCTTTGGTGAAGAGCTTCAAAAACAAGCACAGTCTTTGTTTCGTGGAGTATTTTCTTATTACCGAAATTACGCTGCCCACGATGGTAGTAACATTGATAAAAATTCTGCTGCAAGGATAATGATCGTTGCGAGTGAACTTTTAGAATTGATCGGTGCTTCCTCATTAAGTTACAGAGACATCGGGGGTATCAAGGGGCTGATGAAATCAGGCCTTTTTACAAGCGAAGAATCAGTAATGAATTTATTGAAATTCCTCAATGGGTACACAATTCCTAATGACATAGTTGATGGATTTTTCGAGGATTTGTACGAAAACGGTTTCACTGACGACCAGATGCATTCTGTAATTGACTTGGGATTAGTGGAGTACATCACCAAAAAATATTTTCCGACAACGGAGGAAGCTAAGAATTCGCTTTTCATTCCTGATGAAGTCAGTTGGTTCGAGTTAACCAATTCGGGTAAGAAATTAATGGAAAGAAAAAAATAGTGGTATAACAACCGCATGAACGCGGACTGGGATTCCGCTGGCGCTTCACCCCAGCCGGTTATGCGGAACGTTCCGCGTACATAACGCATAATCGCTAACTACATCTCTGGTATTGATCCTGCAATCTGCTTACTCATTGGTGCCTCAGATCGTTCCCATAAAATAAAATACTCTCACGCAGCCTTGTTGTCGTATTTCTATCTATCATCCCAAATACTTACTCACGCCTTTGTAATCAAACTCCTCCGCCTCAAGCACGTTCCGTATAAAGTTAAACAACTTCCTTCGAGTCTCCATTGAGATATTAGGATACCAGACAGGCGAAGCAACGACCAACCCTCTAAACGCATAAAACGGCTGTATCACCTTCAGCAACTCGTAATCGCCAGTCTTTTCAAGGTACACCTCAAAAAACGTCTCGTACAACTTCTTGAAACCCTCATCAAGTTCCTTGCCGTCCCTCTTGAGCAGTCCGAAGAAGAGATAGTTGATGGTCATCGAGGAGACATCGTCAGCCGCTTCGCCCCATTCGCCGCGGCTCCGGTCAAGCACCGTAAAATCCGTTCCTTCGCGGAACATAACGTTCCAGGGATGAAAATCGCCGTGAACCACGCACAACCTCTTCGTTCGCGCCTTCAACTTCCAGCGCCAGTCTATGCACTTCTTCTCTATTCCCTTCAGCTCTTCAGCCGTTATGAACTCGGTTTCAGGCGGATAGCTGTCTGTCAGCCCGAATATGCATTCGCTATGCCCTACCAACTCCCGTAACCGCCGTACGTAAAGTCCTGCTTCATCGCTCTTAACCGCGTGAATATCCGCCAGATAGGACGCTAACGCAGACGCCCTATCCTTATCTAACTCACGCACGCTCCCGCCGTCTCTCAATCTGTTCAGATCGTTTACGTACTCTTCGCCTTCTACCTTCTCGCAGACAATGAAATACTCCTCAGCATCGCGTGCCGATTCCATCCGCCCGTCCTGCGTAACGTAACCGACGTCGAGCGATTTCACGTGCTTCGGCAGCGTATTGAACGCATGATACTGCCAGATCAATATCTGCGCACGATCGGAGAAATGGTCGTGCCCGAACCCATCGCCCTTCATCGAGGAGATAACAACTTCCTTTAGCTCGCCGTCGCCTCGTTCGAACTTCACGAAGTACGGTTTCCCGTACCCGAACCCCTTAATCTCCTGCTCTTCTTCCTGCTTTGATTTCGACTCTAATCCCAGCTCCTTTACACTTATAAGATTTACAGGAGTTCCAAACGTGCGCTCCAAATATGCTTTTACTTTTTCGTTCATCGCTCTCATCTCAGAAGTAACTTTTATATCCTACCCACTTAAATCTATCTCTTATGATAGGGTTAGTCTCGTACGGCGTGTACGTGCCCTCTTACAGGATACGAGTGGAAGAGATAGCGAACCAGTGGGGCGAGAATCCCGCGAATATCAAAGCAGGGCTACTTGTGCAGGAGAAATCCGTGCCAGACGTAGATGAAGATACCGCGACCATAGCGGTAGAGGCTGCTCGTGCTGCTATCCTTCGGGCTAACCTTGACCCGAAAGAGATAGGTGCCATATACGTGGGTTCGGAAAGCCACCCGTATGCCGTAAAGCCTACTGCAACCATCGTTGCGGCTGCGATAGGAGCTCCGCATTCGATCACCGCTGCGGACTTCGAATTCGCCTGTAAAGCTGGTACTGCAGCCATACAAACGTGTATGGGGTTTGTCGCGCTAAATAAAATAAAATACGGCGTTGCAATAGGCGCAGACGTTTCACAATCAAGCCCCGGCGATGCGTTAGAATACTCTGCAGGAGCCGGTGGTGCGGCTTATGTTATCGGTCAAAACAATATAGTCGCAGAGATAGAAGAATATGCGTCTTTCACGACCGATACACCGGACTTCTGGCGCAGAGACCTGCAGAAGTACCCCGCACACAGTGGTCGCTTCACCGGTGAACCCGCTTATTTCCGACACACCATCTCAGCTTCAAAGCTGGTGATGGAAAAAACAGGACTGCAACCAGCCGATTTTGATTTTGCCGTCTTCCATCAGCCGAACGGTAAATTCCCGCTTAAGGCTGCCAAGACTCTTGGATTCACCTCTACACAACTCAAACCCGGTCTGATGGTAACGCACTTCGGGAACACGTATTCGGCATCATCGCTGATAGGGCTCGCGGCAACCCTCGACCAGGCATCGCCATCGCAGCGAATTTTAATGACCTCCTTTGGCTCAGGTGCGGGCTCAGACGCATTTGTATTTCGTGTTACGGATCTTCTCGAAGAGATAAGAGAAAGAGCACCAAAGGTCGAGGAGTTCATGCATTCGAATAAATACCTCGATTATGCTGCGTATGCGAAACATCAGGGGAAAATAAGGATGTAGAGACCTTCATTCATAACTGAAAGGATTGTAAGTTTTTCTTTTAGTACAGGTTTTCTTTTTTTGAAAAAGAAAAAGTGTGATGAGAGAAGTAGCGATAATAGGTGCCGGAACTACGAAATTTGGAGAACTCTGGGAGAGTTCTTTCAGGGACATTGCAGTAGAAGCAGGAATAAGGGCGATCGAGGATGCAGGGATAAGCGGTGAGGATATAGAGGCGCTCTACGGTGGGAACATGTCTGCGGGCAGATTTATCGAGCAGGAGCATATTGGCGCGCTGATAGCCGATTACTCCGGATTAGCCGGATTGCACATTCCCGCTACGAGAACCGAAGCTGCGTGTGCTTCCGGCGCTCTCGCATTGCATTTAGCGGTCATTTCAGTGGCTTCCGGCTGGTACGACCTTGTGATAGCCGCGGGCGTGGAGAAGATGACCGATGTGGAATCGGACGTCGCGGAGGATCTGCTTGCTTCCTCGGTAGATAGGAAATGGGAAGCGATTTACGGTGCGACCCTGCCTTCTTTGTTCGCGCAAATGGCGCGGACGCACATGGAGAAATATCGCACGACTAAAGAACAAATGGCAAAGGTGGCAGTAAAGAATCACGCTAACGCGGTTCACAACCCCTATGCACAATACCAGAGGGGGATAACCATAGCGAATGTGCTTGCGTCTCCACTCGTTGCTGACCCGCTCCACGTGTTGGATTGTTCAAGCATCGCGGATGGTGCGGCTGCGGTTGTGTTATGTGCCGCGGAGAAAGCGAAGAAATACACCGATTCGCCAGTATATGTAAAAGCGTCTGCACAGGCGAGTGATACCCTCTCGCTTCACGATAGACGTGACATAACAACGATGGATGCAACGGTATTTGCGGCGAAGAAGGCTTACCAGATGGCGTCTTTGGAACCTTCGCAAATAGACCTCGCCGAGGTGCACGATTCCTATACGATTGCGGAAATAATCGCTATCGAAGATTTAGGCTTTTTTGATAAAGGAGAAGGTGGCAGGGCTACCGAAGAAGGAGAGACGGAAATCGGAGGTCGTATACCAATAAATCCTTCCGGCGGCTTGAAAGCGTGCGGACACCCGCTTGGTGCAACGGGCATAAGACAGGCAGTGGAAATAACACAGCAACTCAGAGGAGAAGCAGGTAAAAGACAGGTTCCCAATGCCAAAGTTGGACTGACGCATAATATAGGCGGAACCGGGGGAACAGCCATCGTCCACATCTTATCCCGTTAATCTCCACCTGAAACCTATCCGCAACTGTTATCGCAACTGATATATAAGGATAGTTTTAAGTGCTTACATTGAGATACTTCTTTTTCGGATGGGGTGGATGGAGCTAAGATAAACGATGGATAACCTGTTTGAGGGGCTGATAAGCGGTGGAGGGATATTTGCGAATAAGGAGGTGCTTCGCCCCACTTATGTCCCTGAAAAGTTACCGCATCGGAATGAGCAAATAACTGGTTTGGCGGATATACTCTCTGCGGCGTTAAAAGGAGAGACGCCCTCCAATATATTGATCTACGGCAAGACCGGGACGGGAAAGACCTCGACGGTGAAATACGTAAGCACCGAATTGGAGGAAATGGCACGTAAGAGGAGCAGTAATTGCTCTATTCTGTACATCAACGGCGAGGTATTTGACACGCAGTACCGTATTTTCGCTTATCTCGCACGGGTGTTCAACAAGCGCGTTCCGATGATCGGCTGGCCGACGGACATGGTGTATTCGGAGTTCAAGAACGGTATAGATGCTGAGGAACGGTGCGTAATCGTGGTATTAGACGAGGTGGACAAGTTAGCGAGTAAGGGGGACGAAGCGTTGTATAACCTGTCGCGGATAAACGGGGAGTTGAATAACGCTCGGGTGAGCTTGATAGGGATTTCG
>JAUWPM010000068.1 GCA_030611585.1 Methanosarcinales archaeon
CTTAACATGGATGAATACGTGGAACTTAAAAAGAGGGCTGAAGAGCGAGGTATCACACTTAAAGAAGCGGTAAAAGAAGCAATTTCTATCTGGCTTCGTAAAAATTCTGTTTTCAATCCCGAAGACCCTTTCTTCACTACAAGTAAAATGTTTCGCTCAAAAAAAGACTTGGCTGAGAGACACGATGAGATTTACGAGGATACGAGATAAAATACTCTTTTTACAGATTGTACAAGTTTTGTCATTATGAAAAGGATGAATATTAGGCATGCATTTGCATTTGATGAAGATTTTGAGAGGTTAGGATTCAAGCAGTTGCCCGGAGAATGAACGAAGGTACGGAGAACGGCATACGCGAGGATAACATCTTTGTATGGCACAACAACTTCCTCGCTAATATTGACAACGCTTACGATGATGCGGCAACGAACGAATGGGACAACGGACCCGCATACGGCGGAAACTACTGGAGCGACCATGTCTGTCATGGAAATCCATCGGACGGGTCCGAGCCTTACGAGATAGATGCGGACAGCGTTGACCATTACCAGTTTGAAAATGTGAGTGGGTGGACATTAATTCCAACACCAACGGGGAGCTTTGATACAGGCTCTGGCGGTTATCCCCGCATAATGGGAAACCACACAGGCTCGTATCCGCATTATGACCGGATACCGGCAATTCGGCTGTGGGCGTAAAATAAAACTTTCTTTCAAAAAGAAAGCTTTACCAAAGAAATAATATGCTTTATTATACAATAAAAAAGGCGTTAACGGGACAGAGGGGATTGGGAACGCGTATAAAACCAGTCAGCATGAGAGAGGAAGGATAATTGATGAGACGAGGAGGTGATAAGATTGATCAAGACGGTTGTAGGCAGTTATCCAGTAATTACTGGCAAGCCAGAGAAGCTGTCAGAGAAGATTAAAGACCTGTTAGGACTCTATGACAAATATGAATCCGGAGTGAAGAGAGCCGTTCAGGATCAATGGGATGCCGGCATAGATATTCTGAGCGATGGTCAGATCCGAGGAGATATGATTGAGATATTCATAAAGAAGATGTATGGATTTGACGGGAGAAGGGTTACCGGAAAGATTGAATACGCAGAACCGATCACCCTGAAAGATATGAAGTATGCCTCACATCTTATACGAAGGAGATTGGCAACTGCTACCGCACTTACCGGATCGCCGGAGAAAAAATCAGGCAAAGGCATCAAAGGAATCATCACAGGCCCCTGCACGATCGCGTCATCTATACGAGTTGAACAGTGTTATTCCGATAAGAAGGATAAGAATCTGATCTATGATCTGGCTATGGCTTTAAGGAAGGAAGCTCTTACCATCGAGAAGCATGTAACGATGATCCAGATAGATGAACCCATTCTCTCTACGGGATATTATGATTTGGATCTTGCACGGAATGCAGTTGGTATCATAACAAAAGATATAAAAGTTCCTACGGCTATGCACGTATGCGGGGACATAATGAGCGTATCAGAGGAGTTGAATGAGTTTAACGTGGACATCCTTGATCATGAATTTGCAACAAACAGAAAGAATCTTGCGATACTTGAGAATATCAAGAAAGACATTGGTTTCGGTTGTGTTGACACCAAACAGAAGACGGTTGATAGTGTGGATGCCATAAAGGATCTAATTATCGAGGGGATAGAGATATTGAAGAATAGGGATGATATAGATAGAAAGAAAGCCATCAAAAATATGTTAGATAAGCACGTACTGATTGATCCTGATTGCGGGATGAGATTATTGCCAATCGATTCTGCGTATCAGAAGCTTAAGAATATGGTTACCGCGGCAGAAGAGGTTGAGAGGGAGATGAAAGAGGCGCTACGCTAAAGAATTGAAAATGACCTGGGCAATATGGATAACCGGCTTACCCGGAAGTGGTAAAACAGTAATAGCACAGAAAGTGCGAGCCATCCTGGAATACAGAGGCATAGCCAGCGTGAAGGTGCTCGAACTTGACGAGGTACGTAAATTCATTACGCCACAGCCGGCATATTCGGACGATGAACGGGAGCTTGTGTACGCATCACTGGTTTATATGGCAAAGCTTCTGGTGGAGTGCGGCACGCCCGTTATCGTAGATGCAACTGCGAACAGAAGGAAATACCGGGAACGTGCACGTGATACCATCCCGAATTTCGCTGAAGCGTACGTGAAGTGCTCGTTAGATGGGTGCATGAAAAGAGAAGGGCGGAGGAAAGCGAAATATGCGCCTCCCGGTATTTATAAAAAGGCAACGACGGATAAAGGAGCCACGGTGCCGGGTGTGAACGTGCCGTACGAGGAACCTACGAATCCAGAGGTTGTGGTAGATAGCGAAACTATGAGTGTCAAAGTGTGTGCGGAGAAGGTGGTGGAGTTTATTATACGGGAGTGGTACAAAAGGTGAAATTCGTAGACGAAGATGCCTGAAGTCGAAGCTTCGATCGCCACTTTACTCTCTTCCGGCAGTTCGCTCGCAAACTCGTCAATATCTTCTCGCGGTGTTGGAAATCTACTCCGTCGTTGAGCGTAACCATTATTTGCTGATGCAAGCCAATGAGTTCCAGGCATCTTTAAAATCGTTGAATTACAATGTACTGATAGATTTTTTGTGGATCAAGATTTTTCCCATGCTAATCCCTTCTTTATTTTAAAGTGACATCCATGCCACACCCGAATGAATTCGGGTGCATCCCTGGTCTTGTTTTTCTCGTTTCATACCGGGTTTATAAGCATTTTATTCCAATCTAATAGCAGGAATCCAATCGGTGTAAATCTTTCCATTAGCATCAACGAAATAATCGCATGTAATAATTCCGCTGTCTTTTTCTAATCTATTGGTATGGTGAATTTGAGGATAAGAGCCTGTAATTATTGTGTAGTTGTATGTAACATTTGCTTCTAAGGTAAATGACTCAGAAAAATTTATGTAATGGTAATCCCCTGCGCCTTGATAGCCATTCCAACTTGCACTCACATTTATTCCATTTCCATCTATCCACACATATTCAGAATGTCCTCCAGTTCCAACACAGGGATAAGTATAAAGCGAGGATACATTTATTGTTTGGTTTAGTTTAATAGTTCCATTATGCACCCCAAAGATGCTTGGATATGTTCCTTTACCTGTGTCAAACATTGAGGGATGCAGTATAATATCTATTCGGCTACTTCCGCCCATAACAATCGTATGTGAAGTTGTATTGCTGTACTCGCCATAAACCGTATAGTACTGGATTACATCGGCATCCTGATAAACACCCTCAATGTTTCCTGCGTCCTGTGAATACGCACCATTCGTCACTGAAGTGAAGTACACAGAGTTACCTGTTCTCCGATTGGTGAATGTTATATTCGCTCCTTCACATCCTGTTCCATTTAGAAATTTCACATAACCAGTCAATGGATAAGGGTCTTGTATTGAGCCGCCCTCATCTTCAAGGATAATATCCAATAGTGTGCCTCCGTGGCTCGTATCTATTGGTGCTGTTGTTGTATTTATTTTACTACCATATACCACATAATACTGTATTACATCCCCATTTTTGTAACCTGACGGAAAGTTTGCTGCATCCGCTGAATACTCACCACCTGAGGTGCTTGTCCAATATATTATCTCCTCTGTTCGCTGGTTAGTAAATGTTATGTTTGCACCCACAATTGCATTACTTGCTTTATCGTAGATATGCCCACCTAACGAATAAGGCGTTGTTAATGCAGATACTACCATAGCCGCCATTACCAATACCATCAATATTATTCCAATTTCTATTTTTCTTTTCATTATTCTCTTTTCACCTCCTTTTCTCTATTATTGTTATTTGCTATATAAAAAGCCCCATCCACGCCACCCCGCAATAAAGAGCCCGTCCCATAATCAGATATTTTGCAAATTTGGATGCTGATTTTTGGTTATAACGCTCTAACCGGTCTTCTTTTTACTGGGATTTTGAATTGCGGGACAGCCTCTGAAAAGCAGGGCATCCTTGGTGGTTATTCGAGCTTTTTTCATCTTAAATACTGTTTTTATAGGCTTTTCACTCTAACCTAATCGCCGGAATCCAATCTGTGTATGTTTTTTCATTATCATCTACGAACTCTGTGCAAGTAATTGTTCCTCCTGTTACGTCCTTGCTTTTCGCATGTATTATCTGCGGATAAGAACCCGTAACTTGTATAATTATATGTATGTCCACCGGTTCCAACACACGGGAAGGTGTACAGCTTGCTCCCGTTGCCGTGCAGGGCGAATGAGCCTCAGCGCAAATTGTAAACGCCATTCAGCTTATGAACCGGTATAGCGCAGAACGGGAGAAGATAGAAGTGCTTTATCGTGGGTAGAGGTGGGGGTTCGATAGAAGAACTGTGGGCGTTTAACGAAGAGTGTGTTGCGCGTGAGATAGAGAAGAACCTGAGTTCTTTGGAGTTTGAGGATGCGGCAGAACGTTTTTAAAGCGGTTGAATACTACCGCAAGCAGTTAGCGAGCATAGAAAAGAGCGTCTTATTTCGAACGCCTACCGAGCGGATAAACCAATATCGGCAGACGGTAGACGAACTAAAGCGGAATATGGTTGCGGAGATTACGCATCTCGTGACATTGCAGCGTAAAAGTGTGCAAGCCCACGGGCAAGCTGGACGCGTTAAGCCCTTTAGCCATCCTCAAACGTAGATATAGTATCTGCTCAAAATTGCCGGAAGGGAAGATCGTACGGAGTGTGGATGAGATTTCGGTTGGCGATACGCTTAAAGTATTATTCACAGATGGGGAGGCGATTTCAGAAGTGAAGGATAAATGTGCGAAGAAGCAGCAATAAGCTGGCGAATACCAAGAATCGGAATTTTCGTTTGCAAAACCCTAAACCATGTGTTTGGGTATTTACGGCTCTGAGCAACGGCAGAAAGACGAAGAGATACGATTCTTTGAGGATATTGGCTATTTCTTCAGGGGGTATTTTAGGGGGATTTGAGAACAGAAACAACAGAGTTCCAATCAAGCCACCCTACAATGAAATTGCGGAGTATCCAACGGTCATATTTTGACAAAAGCTATTTATTGAAACAAAATTGATATGTATTCTAATATGGGAACAAGACTTGACACTCTCCAATCTAAAATAAGACCCCTAGTTGAATATTTCTTACCAAGAAAAGGAATGCTTAAGTTTCCAGCCGAGATTAATTATGATGCTGTTCTCAAAAATCATAAAATCTTAATGAATGCGTATGGGACTGTACTAAAAAGAGACTCGAAGACTTTTGATACGTTTTTCAGAAGTTTGTTTATTGAATCGCATATATATAAAAAATTGCGATCACTAAAAAAGATCTATTTGGTTGAAATTGCAATTCTTTACAAGCCTGCTAATAATACAACCAGATCAAAGTTAAACAAATTAGTGAAGGACATTGATAAATTTTCAGGGTGTCTGTTCTATTTCCCTTCTATCGGCTGGAGAGAGATTCTGCTCTATATTCTTCCGACTTTTGCAGCGGCTATAGCAGTTGTCTATCATTTGCGGGGTTTATTTCCTGAATCGTGGGGCCCGGGAATGGATATTAGTGCGTATCTAACGATCCTAACCGCACTTGGATTAACATTTCTGATATATCTTGGTTTCGTTGCGCTATCTTTTGTAGAGAAGCGTCGTTTTTTTGTATTTCCAGAATATAAAGCTATAAGATTTTTTGATAGGCTGCAAAAGCGTTGGAAAGCCTTTTTAGGGCGAAATAGAGAGGGAACAATTTATGAGAAAGAAAATAAGCTTTTTGATTCGCTTAGGATGGGGAAAGAACCGGAATCACCTATAGATATTTATCTTTTTATGGCAATCGCGATTATTATACTCTCTATATTGGCTGCACAATCTATAATAACCTATCTACAATATGCCCTCTCATTTTGGTTAGTAGTTCTACCATTCACATTATTTCTTGCGCTTAAAAGAAAAGCATCATAACATCCAGATCTCTTTCTGGGTAAAAATGCGCCTATGATTCTTTGTATTGGGTGATGGTACTCAAAACTTTATCTCTCAACAACCATTCTGTTCGTACCCATAAGCCGCCTTCAATATCCCATCCTCTTCAAAATGCTTACCCACAAGCTGCAAGCCGATCGGCAATCCGTTTGAAGTCCCGCACGGAACAGATATTGAAGGAACACCCGCAAGGTTAATCGGAACCGTATTAACGTCCGCGAGATACAGAGAAAGCGGGTCTTTTATCCTCTCGCCAAGCTCGAATGCGACAAACGGCATCGTCGGCATCGCCAATATATCGTGCGTCTTCAATGCCTCTTCAAATTCGCGTTTTATCAGTGTTCGTACTTTCAACGCTTTTAAATAATATTTGCCGTAATAGCCTGCTGAGAGCGCGTACGTGCCGAGAATAATCCGCCTTTTTACTTCCTCACCAAATCCTTCACCCCGTATCCTCGAGAACGTCGTATGCCAATCCTCGTCCTTGCCAGTCCTGAGCCCGTACCTGAGCCCGTCAAACCGTGCGAGATTGGATGACGCTTCAGACATCGCAATGAGGTAGTACGAAGCAAGCGCGTATTTCAAGTTCCGCATGCTTATCTCCTCGTAGCTCGCACCTAAATCCTCAAATTTGCGTACCGCATTCCACACGGACTTTTTAACTGCCGGAGAAGCGCCCTCGATGAACTCTTTGGGAACGCCAATCCTCATACCCTTAATAATATCTTCACTTACACTTCTCGTCGTTCCGTTTCGCCATGACCAGCAGTAGTTCGTCGGTGCGTCATTTTTAATTTTTATCTGCGTACTGTCCCGTTCGTCCTTCGTGGATATTACTTCCAAGAGCAATGCGGTATCCGTCACCGAAGATGCTATCGGACCTATCTGCTCCAATGAATTAGCATAAGCAATGAGCCCGTACCGTGAAACGAACCCGTACGTGGTTTTCAGTCCGACGACGCCGCAGAACGAAGCAGGACATCTGATGGAGCCCCCGGTATCAGAACCAAGCGCGAGAACAGCTTCTCCGACGGATACTGCCGCGGTGCTACCGCCAGAAGAGCCTCCCGGCACTCTGGTGAGGTCGTGCGGGTTCTTCGTCGGCCCGTAATAACTCGTTTCCGTGGAAGTCCCCATACAGAACTCATCCATATTCGTTTTCCCTATGATTATCGCTCCTTCTCGCTTCAGTGCCTCTATTACCGCAGCATCGTAGGGTGGAACGTAACCCGTAAGAATCTTTGATGCACACGTGGTTTGAATGCCCTTTGTAGAGATGGCATCCTTGATGGCTATGGGCACGCCGAGCAGTTTTTTTCGTTTAAAATCCGCTTCTTCACGCCTCTTATCCACATCCCTTGCCGTTTCAAGTGCGTTCTCTTTGTTTAACGTGATATAGCAATTTAAATCACTTTTCTCTATCCTATCGTAGATTTTCGATAGCAATTCTTCACAGGATATAGCTCCACTTTTTATCCCCTCTACGACTTCTATTGCTGTTTGCATCTTCTCTTTTATATCTACGTTTACGTAACTTTATATATCTCTAATTTCACACTTATTTTATAAATTATTCTGGATATGAATGAATGACGAATGGAGAAAATGAAGACGAAATCGCTGTGCCCGCAGTGTCTAAAAGTCATTGATGCGGACGTGTACGAGGAAGATGGAAAGATATTGATAAAGAAGAGATGCGAGGAACACGGCGAATTCGATGACGTGTACTGGTCTGATGCCGAACTATACAAGAAATTCGCAAAGTGGCGATACGAGGGCAAAGCAGGTATTCAAAATACAGAGCGCGTTAAGGGCTGCCCGTTTGATTGCGGACTCTGCCCTGAGCACAAGAGCTCGACCATGCTTGCACTCATAGACCTCACAAACAGGTGCAACCAGCACTGCCCAACCTGTTTTGCAAATGCGGCAGTCGCGGGATACCTCTACGAGCCGACGATGGAGCAACTGGAGGCGATGATGAAGCTGCTCAGGAGTGAAGTACCACCGTGCCCTGCGATTCAGTTTGCCGGTGGTGAACCCACAGTGCGAGAGAATTTCGTGGACATTGTCAAAATGGCACGTAACCTCGGCTTTGCGCATATTCAAGTGGCGACGAATGGCATAGTAATGGCAAAGAGCGTAGAGTTCTGTCGTGAGTTGAGAGAAGCAGGCTTGCACACCGTCTATCTGCAGTTCGACGGAGTGACCGACGAGCCTTATAAAGTATTACGGGGCATACCGGCGTTAAAGACGAAGTTAAAGGCGATAGAGAGCTGCCGGCAAGGCGGAATAGGAAGTATCGTGCTCGTTCCCACGCTTATGAAGGGCGTAAATGACGACCAGATGGGAGATATGGTACGATTTGCAGCCAAGAACCTGGATGTTATAAAAGGTGTGAACGTACAGCCTATCTCTTTCGAGGGTAGAGTGGACGAATCAGAGAGGAAGAAAGGGCGAATAACTATTCCCGATTTCATAAGGCTTTTGGAAGAGCAAACAGACGGTGAAATACCACGTGAGAGTTTCTATCCCGTGCCGTTTGTCCTTCCCGTCTCGTATTTCGTGGAGGCGTGGAAAGGAGTGCCACAATTGGAATTGTCGGTGCATCCGCATTGCGGTGCGGCAACGTATGTGTTTGTGGAACACGGGAAGTTTATACCGATAACGGAATTCATAGACGTTGAGGGCCTCATGGAGTTCTTAATGGAAGAGGCAGAAGAGATAAACAAATCGAAGATTGGCAAACTGAAAGCGACGGCGAAGATGATGAAGCTGGGAGGGAAGTTTATAGACCGTGAGAAAGCGCCGGCGGTATTCGATAACGTCACTTCCCTTACGGATATACTGGAGAAGGGCAATCGCGAGTCGCTTGCGGAGTTTCATCGTAAAGCGCTTTTTATCGGTGCGATGCACTTCCAGGACGCTTACAATTATGATCTGGAAAGGGTTAAGCGATGCGGGATACACTATGCCACACCTGACGGGCGTATAATTCCTTTCTGCTCTTACAACGCGATTCACCGACCTTCAGTGGAGAAAGCATTTTCTACGCCACTTCGCAAATCAGACTTGGAATGAGAATGAATCCTTGAATAGAACAAGAAAACCTAAATTGTTGACACAACACTTTTTCTTTTTTACAAAAAGAAAACCTGTGCTAAAAGAAAAACATCAGGAATATTTTAGTCAAGGTTTTTACCGAAGGTAAAAAAGTTGTGTGTTAATCTGTGTCTTAAACAGAAGGCAGTTATACTTTATATACAACCAGAATAAACATAAAAATGCCCCTTTCGAAGAGTAGTTTGACCTCGCTAACCAAGCGAAGGATGATTGCTATGGCAAACGAGGGGCGACAACA
>JAUWPM010000048.1 GCA_030611585.1 Methanosarcinales archaeon
ACTTGGGTTTGTTATGGGGTATATGGCTATGATGGTTTGATTTAAAGTGACATTTACCTTGACCTTGTCACATTTCAAATTTACCGCGGAGAACGCTGAATTAGAGGTTTAGTTTATTAGCGGTTCAGCTCGTTAGCTAAAACGCCAAGCCGCTAACCCTCTATCCTCTGCGTTCTCTGTGAGTTCTGCGGTTAATCTGGCAATGTCAAATTACTTCTCTTTCATCCCCTTTATTCCATCTATCAATCCATGCGCGTAGTTTATACAGCCGAACGCAGTAAAGTAATCGCCTTTCTCAAGATAATATTTCGTATCCTCGTAATATCGCTTTGCATGTTCTACCACCTCCGCCTCATTATCCGCAAGCGATAGCGAATCAAGCTGAACCAAACTCTGCTCAAAAAGTGCAACGTCCTTTTTTATCCTTTCCGCTTCGCTCATTTTGGTGGTTACTATCATCCCGCATTATTCATAACCATGCGAACCAATAAAAATAATTAAATACAAAAGCGTATATATAGTGAAATGTATTCGAAATATGGACGAGTTCAGGCTAAGGAAAGCAGTTGAGTCGGATCTGCAAGAGATTATACGACTATGGAAGCAGAACATAAAAACGATAAATACCGCATCAGATATCGCTGATTTCCTCCACCAGTCCCCGAACTATTTCTTTGTGGCTGTTCCTATGTCTGCGAAGTCGGCGAGCACGGCTGAAAAGCTCATCGGGTTTGTCGGCGGTGCCGTAAGGGGAGGGCATGGGCATATATCCGGGATTGCCGTGGATAAAGAATACCGAAATGGAAAAGTTGGAGAGAAGTTGATAAATGCTGTGGAGCGCAAATTCATTGATGATGCGTTCGAAACTGTCACATTGGAAGTCAGGAAAAGTAGCAGGAGTGCGATGCGATTTTATGAAAAACAATGCTACAAACCGTCTTATATCGTAAAGGGCTATTATGCGGACGGCGAGGATGCACTCGTGTACGCGAAGAAGATAGACACAAGAAGATGATGCCGGGATCCACGATGCCGGATACAAGATGCAAAATAACTGCCATAATTCTCTTTAAGACACCGATTTACACGGATTTATTTTTGTTTAACCGTGTTTGTTGATTCTTATCATCTGTGTTAATCTGTGTCTACAATTTATTTTCTTGTGGTTCCAGCTCCAATGCACCCACGGGACAGACATTCACACACGCCTTACAGCTATTGCACGTTCCCTCCTCTATCCTTATCCACGTCCCCACCAGCTCGATTGCATCCGTGGGACAGACGGAAACGCATGCACCGCAGTATCCGCATTTGTATCTATCTATTTCTATCATCGTGTTGTTTGTTTCATCCTCCAGTAGCAATTATTTTTGGTTTTGGCACTGCTAAAATGCTTACCGGGATTTCTACCGGGTTTTTGGTTAGAGATGCTATGCTCATTATCTCTATGCCTATAACATTGCCATCTTTATCCTTTTTCAAGAGAGCTACATCGTCTATCTCCTCGCATATTTGCTCCTTCTCAGGTTCGTCGAACCAGATGTCCATCGAGTCCGTTTCTTTAAAGTAGAATATCTTCAGCTTTTTTTCCACACTACTTCACCTCTCTTCCTTAAATATCTGCCCCTCAAATGTGCTGACCTCGGTATTTTCATCCAGCCACGCATCCTGAGGCAAGCTGGCTTTCCAGCACGTCTGGCATAGAAACTCCTCCGCAGACCATTTATACTCGGTAGCCACCTGAGGCAGTAAAAGCCCTTGATACATCCCTTTCTTTACTATCAACCCATGCCTGCCTATTTCAATCTCGTCAGGCAACTCCTTTGGCTTTACTTTTAACTCCTGTGGCATTGTGAGTATCGTGAGTTCAATGGTTACATCCATAAATTCCGCCTTTATTACCGGTGGAAATCGCGGATCGCCTACTGCTGCGGAGATTGCCGCTTCTATTATTGCCTCCTTCAACGTGAATATGGGGTATGGATAGCCTATACAACCTCTCAGATTGCCGAATTTATTCAGCGTAACAAAAACACCCCTTTTCTCATCAAAGCACGCAGGCAAATCATCAGGCGCTTTGAGTTTGGTGTTCTCACTCAGGTATTTCTCTATTGCAGCTCGTGCAAGCTTTAAACCCCGGTTCCCTTCTTCTTCCGTTAGCATAAGACTCATCTGGCTTGTGTTATTTATGCGGGGGGCAGGATTCGAACCCGCGAACCCCTACGGGAGCAGATCTTGAGTCTGCCACCTTTGTCCACTCGGTAACCCCCGCTCGCTTAGCTCAGGATTACACGATTATCGACGCGGCAGAAGCTATCTTTGTGAACCGCTCTACTGCCTCTCTCGCAACCGGTCCTCGTATCTCCGAACCCTTTGGCGCGCCCTTATCATCCACGATCACCGCGGCATTGTCCTCAAACTTCACGCGTATCCCGGACGGTCTTCGGTATTCCTTACGCTGCCTTATGATCACCGCCTTCAGGATCTGCTTCTTTATCTCCGGCCTTCCCTTCTTAACCGTTATTATTACCATATCCCCAACTCCAGCCTTTGGATACCTGTTCTTTACGCCCCGGTATCCTTTCACGGCGATTATCTGTAACACCTTCGCACCGGTATTATCCACACAGTCTAACCGTGCACCGGTTGGCAACGCCTTCGTTATCTTCGCTTTTACTCCTTTCATCTCTTCTCTATCACCACAAAGCTCTTTGTCTTACTGAGCGGTCTGCATTCTGCTATCTTCACTACGTCGCCCACTTTCGCATTTATACAGGGCGGGTTGTGTGCGTGTATCTTCGACCTCCGCTTCTCATACCGTTCATATTTTGGAATCTTCTTGAGGTACGACCGCAGAACGACAACCGTCTTCGGCGCTTTATCGCTCACCACCGTACCTTCCAATATCTGACCCCGCACTGGCAGCGTACCGTGAAACGGGCAGTTGACGTCGTCACACTCCTCTTCCGGCTTCCTGACGTTTATCCCTATATCTCTCATTTTTTTATCCTATCTTCAGGTCTTGAAACGAGCCGATCTCCCTTCACTCGCACGTGCACTTCTCCTCCGTCCAGCTCGAAAATGAATCTGTTTCCTGCTTTTGCTACACTCTTCTCTTTCTTATGCTCGTTCTCTATAACCAGCATATTCCTCGTCTCATCAACCACCGTCCCCGCGAGTCCACGAACAGTGCTATTGCTGCTCTCGTCCACGTTGATCTTCAATCCGATCAGCTCATGCTGCAACAAATTACCCGGTGTTATCTTCATTTCATTCTTCGCCCTCTAACGTATAGCCCATATCCCGAAGTGCTTTCTTCACCGATTCTCTTTTATCGCCCTGCAATCGTATGCAGCTATTTTTTACCGTACCGCCGCACGCGAACTTCGACTTCAACTCCTTTGAAAGCGCCTTCAAATCCACTTCTTTCTCATTTATCCCTTCTATAAAAGTGACAATCTTCCCGAACTTCTTTCTTAGCGTATACACCTTCACTAATTGCTGCTCTTTTGCTATCTCCTTGCAAATGCATAAGTCAACTGGCAATCCACATTTATCGCAGATTTGTTGCATTCGCCTACTTACCTCCTCCCTCGTTCCTCGCCATCTCTGCTTCTCTTTGCTCTTCTCCCTGGACCGTTTTTATCCTTGCTACTGTCCTCTTTATCTCTCCCACTCGTCCAGGATTATCAGGAGATCCACCGGTGGCGATTATCCCACGCTCATGCAACAAATCTCTCATTAAACTCTCCAATTCCTCGTTTCTCTCCTTTCCACTCATCTTCCTTATTTCTTCAATTCTAAATATGCTCATTCTTTACTGCTTTCCTTTTCTTCTTTTATCTCTATTCCTTTTCCTTCCCCTTCTTCATTCTTAACTTCCTTGTTTACAACATTCACAACGTTCATGCGAAAAGCATCGGGCACCTTGGAATCAGGCTTTACGATCCACACCCTTACGCCTATGACTCCAGCCTTTTTCTTCGCTATTGCATATCCTTTATCCACTATCTCCTCGGCTATGGAACCACAATGCTTTATATATCCATTTACCATCTTCTCCATCCGACCACGGGGTCCTTTGAGCTTCCCGGTCATGATAATTTCGCAGCCAAGCGCTCCTCTATCCATTATCCTTTGTAAGGTTGACCGTCCGGCGCGTCTGAAATGCCAGCCGCGCTCTATGAGTTTCGCAAGTCTATTCGCCATCAACTGTGCATTCAGCTCCGGCACCCCGATAGGTTGAACGTCTATTTGAGGGTTATCCAGTTCTTGCCTCCGGATTATCTCGTTAGTCAGCATCTTT
Source organism: Methanosarcinales archaeon (assembly GCA_030611585.1). GTDB lineage: Archaea > Halobacteriota > Syntropharchaeia > Alkanophagales > Methanospirareceae > JACGMN01. The sequence continues at coordinate 4,307 of JAUWPM010000048.1, forward strand.
ATCTTCCTACCGTCCTTTCCTATTACCATTCCCGGCTTCTCAACGTTCACCGTTATCTGCGTACCCATCGGCGTTCTCTTTATATCCATTCCACCGTAACCCGCTCTCTCCAGCTCAGTCCTGAAGTACTCGTCCATTCGTACCTTCTTTATCCCTTCCTCTACGAATATCCTCTCTATCACATTCCACTCCTAACCTAACCTGACTTAACTCCCTTCTTCCCTTAGTATTATCTCAACAGTTACCGTATCGGTATTCTTCGGCGTAGCACGACCAAAAGCGCGTGGTGTCATTCCCCGTATCGTGCGACCTTGCTTCGTAGCTACACGCCAAACGCGCAATGCTTCCGCATCTAACCCCTTGTATTCCGCATTGCCTTTCGCATTTCTTAGCAGTTTTAAGATCTCTGCAGTTGTCTTCACGGGGTATCTACCGGCATACCAGTTCTTCAGCCCCCTGCGATGTGCAACTCTCTTCTTATAACGTTTAAATGGAATCGCCACTTTCATATCCAGCACGTTCTCCAGATAGGTCTCCGCATCCTCCACTTTTTTACCCTTTATCGCCTTACATACTTCAAGTGCATGCTTAGGGGATACGTGGAGTTCATACGCCATCGCCTTTGCGGTCGTTTCCGGATCAATATTTTTTACCGTGCTATAGTTTACCTTTCCCATGTTCTTCTCTCTCTCTTCACATTACCTCACCTCAGTGGCACGTATTTTGAAGATCGCGTAGCTCCGACACCCGCAGCTCCGTGCGACACTTTCTTGCGTGTCAATGCCATCTCGCCCAAATAATGCCCTATCATCTCTGGCTTTATCTCCACATATTCGAAGCTCTTTCCATTGTGTATCCCTATCTTCTTTCCTACCATGCTCGGCAGGACGATAGCATCTCGTAAATGTGTTTTTATGTCGTCCTTACCCGATTTTATATCTTCAAGCAGCTTCTCCTCTTCGGCTCGAAACGTCCTCTTTATCTTTCGCCGCTGCCTCGCGCACATTAATTCCGCTAAAGTGTCGAGCTTCATCTTCTTGAGCTTCGCTAACGTATAGCCTCGATACGTAAACTCCTCTTCCTTCTTCTTCAAGGTTGTTTTAGACTTACCCTTCCTCTTCTTCTTTGCCATTCTACCTTTTTACCTCATTTCTTCCCGGTTCTTTTTGCCGCGATGCTCCCGACCTTCCTTCCCGGCGGTGCGCCCCTACCGGGCGTTTTGGACTTCCCAACGTGCTGATGACCGCCGCCACCGTGCGGATGGTCAACGGGATTCATTGCTACGCCTCGTACCGTCGGGTATTTCGCCGCACGTGCCTTCAACTTGTGATATTTCTTTCCTGCTTTTACAAATGGCTTTTCGGTACGACCTCCGCCAGCAACAACACCGATGGTAGCGAAACAGTCGGAGGATAGCCATTTCTTCTTCCCGCTTGGCAGCACCACCATTGACTTACCCGTTTCATGCTCATGTGCTAACAACGTAGCACAATTGCCCGAAGACCGTACGAACTTACCTCCGTCGTTTGGTCTTGCTTCTAAGTTGCAAATCATAACTCCTTCGGGTATACGGCGAAGAGGGATCGTATTTCCCGTCCTTATCGCTGCTGATTCCCCGTACGAGACCTCATCACCTTCTCCAACTCCTTCGGGTACAACTATAAACCGCTCTTCTACTTTTTTCTGCTCTCCTCCATTACCATTATCCCTTTCTACCCTTATACGAGCAATGGGCGCACTCCTTGCAGGGTCGTGCACTATTTCCAGAATTCTGCCTGATACCGTTTCGTCCTTATTTACCCTCACGTGTTCAAGATTTCCTTTATACCGATGAGAAGGTGCCCTAAAGGTGGATGACCCTTTTCCTCTCCGCTGCGCTATTATTCTCTTCCCCATTTTTCTCTCTGCTCAAGTTATAAGTAATTATAATATGCCAAGTGAGGTCCCTATTTCCTTCGCTTTGCCTTCCTCCTCTAATTCTACTATTGCTTTCTTCTCACCTTTAAATGTTATCATTGTCCGCACGCTTCTCACCGGAGTCTCGAACACGCGCTCCACGTCTCGTTTTATCTCTCCCTTTCTCGCCCGTAAATCAACGATAAACTGGAGCTTGTTCTCCGAATCAATCATCAGAGTTGCTTTTTCGCTTGGCACGATATGTTTCAGTTTTTCTGCCATTTCTCATTTATCACTCCGTTCCGCCGTAGCCAGTTTTGATAAAGATGATTCCATCCAGATGGTCAACCTGCCGGGATGCGTTCCAGGCGCAAGCAATTCCGCATTGAGCTCCTCAGCGTAGGAAATATCCACACCCGGTAAATTCTTCGCGGCTTTCGTTATCTTTTTTTTATCCCTATGTGTTTCTTCATCACTGGAAATAACGATTAAAATGCTCTTTTTAGTCTTGTATCTCCGCCCTCTCATCTTCCCTTTACCAGCCCGTACTTTCCGTTCCTTTGCACGAAGCACGTCGTTCCACACGCCGATGGCTTTTAAAAACTCTTTCACCTCGGAGGTCTTTTCAAGGCTTGCGAACGAATCTTCCACTACTATCGGTAGTTCCACATCATCGTTAAACCGGTGCCCCCTATTTCTTACGCATTCGGGGTTTATAGTGGCGGCGATAGCGGATTTTATCGCTTTCCTCCGTTCTTTCTTATTTATTCTCTTCTTCAAGATCTTCTCAGTCTTTGGTGGATGCGCTCTTCTTCCACCGACCGTTTGTGGAGCCCGTGCTGCTCTTCGTCCATCGGTTATGCGAGGAACTCTGGCAGCTCCTCTACCAGGACCCCAGCTCTCTGCGGATGTTCTCCGCCCGGCTAAGGGGTCTGTACCTTTTGGTTGCAGCCGGTTCGATTGCATTGCGAGCACTGCCCGCTTTATCAAGTCAGGTCTGTATTCTTCCATAAATACCTGAGGAAGTGTTATTTCCTTTACGAAGCTCCCTGATAAGTCTATCACTTTAGCTTTGCTCTTTACTTCTTCTACCATTGCTCTTCTTCTTTGTTTTCCTATCTTATTTCCCCTGTTGTGATTTCGTGCTTATATAAATAATTTCAGGTATGCCAAGCTTTGGGTGAGCTCTTATCGCATGAGAGATTCTTACAAGTCTCTTCTTCGGACCCGGCACACTTCCTTTTACTAAAATATAATCATTTCTCACGACGCCGTACTTCACGAAACCGCCGTCTGGCGTTATCCCTTCACCATTATCCCCTATCTTCACTATTCGCTTGTTGTACTCTGTCCGCTGTTGATACCCGGTCTGTCCAAGCTGAGGTACGCGCCATCTAACTCGTCGGGGTGTCCAGGCGCCGATAGCACCCACATGACGACCCTTACCAGACCTCCTCGCTTTTGCATTCTGAATCATAATTCCCCATCTTTTTACCGGCCCTTGTGTACCTTTACCCTTGGTCACCGCGGTAACGTCAACAAAATCGCCCTCTTTAACCACGCCTTTAACCTTTAACTCCTTCCCAAATACCTCTTTCGCATATTCAAGGTCTTGCCCGACCTCATCGCTCATCTTTATCTCCATTAAGTCGTGCTTCTTCTTCGGCACGCCATTTACAACCTCTGGTAGCGCAGAAGCGATTAAATGCAGACTCAACGCTTCTTTATTCGCCGTCTTCTTGATTATTTCCTCTATCGTACTCAGGTCTCCTCCGTTTCCTCCTGCTGCTCCAGCCCATGCGTCTGTTACAGCCCGCTTACCGTAGTTCGTATCCCTGTAAAGACGGAAACCCTCCACCCGCATCGGCGGGGTCTCTATTACCGTTGCAGGAACGGCTATTTCCATCCCCTTCGTCTGGCTATGGGAATAATCGTCGGTCAGAATAAGGTGCGTCATCCCGGCTTTATAGCCTGCAAAGCCCTGTAGTTTCCTGCCTACGGCTCGTTCTTCTCTTTTTGTTCTGCACGTCTCGCTTCGTGCTCGCTTCCTCGGCGAAAAGGCAAGCGATCCTCTCCTTGGTCTGTGTCTTTTAGCCATCTTTACTTTACTCTTCCGTTGTGGTTAGTTACTGTTAGAAATAAGATTATAAGAGTATATAAAATCAGTTAAATCACACTCAAAACGCCAGCCTCACGCACTCTTCCGTCCTGCACAGCCGCACGTCCGCTCCACCGCAGAGCAGCGGCACATAGCGCAGCATTTTACCCGAATTTGTTATCACGCACTTGTAACTCTCAAACGCAGGAGAAACCACGAAACAGGTGTCACAAATCACCTTCACACCGAAATCTTCTATCTTTCGTACTACGCCGTGCATACGTTCTTTTATCGCTCTCGCGGTGAATACGAAGAAATCATTTCGTACTTTTCTGCCTTTACTTTCCGCCTTCAGAAGCCTGTATATCTGCTGGAGTTCAGACGCAGAGCAATGAGGACATCCTATCGCTATAACGTCAACTTTTTCGGTATCCGTATAAAACTTCTTCAAATCGGCTTTTTCTATCTCTGTCTTCTCAGCAGGTGATCCTATCGCATCCGCTTCAGGAGTTATTCCCTTTATGTGGTACATGCCTACGGAGCCAGTAGCGCCTATTGCGGCGGACAAATGCTTCAGCTCGTCTGTGCTTGGAAAGGAAGCCGGAGGGAGTTCGATCACGGGTATTTTGTTCCCTACGAGGTCGCCGATCAGGAATCCAAGAGCGCTGTAGTCTGCATCAGCAAGGGTACGGTTCACGCACACTAGCATCTCAGGCTCTCGGTTTTCAGTGCGGTGAAGCCCGTAAAGCGGCGTTTTCCCTATGAGTGCCGCGGCAAGAGCAGACGGTGCACCTTCCATATTCGTTCTCGCGCCCAAAACGGAATTGGCATATAAGACCGCAGACGATTCCGCCCATGCGATATGCTCACCGCACGTCGGCGTATTCCCAATGAGATAAGGAACGCAAGTGCACTCCACAGAGACGCCCAACTTTTTATACGCATTGATCACATCATTTTGCTTCGTTACAAACGTTTCTGAAACGTCCATGGCATTCCAGTTCTCTCTATCCATACCAGTAGGATTTAACGTGCTTTTGACTTTTACCGTTGTGCCTGCGAGACTATTTATAAACTCAAAAGCGTCTCCGATAGTTTTATAAGACGCACCAGAGATATGCGCACTTTTTATCGGGATTAATTTTGACGCATTGTTTATGTCGCCGATTGCAACGAGAATCTCCATCGCCTTTTCCCGCGCCCAGCCTTCCTCTCCCTTGTATATCCGCTCTTCTTCTTTGGTGAGATGCATAGTATCTATTTATTCACTAATAGGTAGAAGCATTTATATATAACAAAGGTAATGATTATAATGGTGATACCAAAAATGGTAAAAGTAAACTTAGATATAGAAGAGAGCTTACATAAGACGATAAGAAAGGAAGCGATAGATAGAGGGATAACGATGAAAGCGTATCTACTCGAACTTATCGAAGAAGGTGTTAAAGCGAAAGAGGAGGAAGCTATGGGAGAGTAGCTAACATGTTGAGTTGTTGACATAACCAATAAAACAAAGATGACAAAGGTGCAGTAAAGATGGCTGAGAAGATCCCGATATTAAAAGGCAAAAAGGTAAAAACACGGATATTACGCCCCTATGAATTTGAGCTATTACGAGAGGGGGCGAAGAAGACGGAAAATAAAACCCTTTTGGATGGCTGCTTAATGTTGGGGGCGCGATATAAAGAATGTCAAAAGATTCAGAGCAATCCTAATTGGTTCGATGGGCATTTCATACACCTTCCCTCAGAAGCCCAAAAGAAGGTAAAGAGAAAGCAAATAGAGCGGTGGATTAGATTAAGCTCAATGGGAAAGGCAATCTTGCCTTATTTCTTTGAGAATAAAAAACGCCTCCCCTCTATTCAAGCGTGGGATCATTCCCTGATTGAATGGGGTAAAAAAGGGGGTTTAGATGCTGTTGGCATATCTGCAAGAACTCTAAGAAAGACTTATGAAAGTTGGCTGATCTTTTACTACCCGGTGGCAACAAATTTGGTTTATCTCTCTCAAGGGCACACTACTCTAACATCTTTGCAACACTACATAAATTTGCCATTCCTGGAAGAAGATAAGAAGGAGATGAGTAGGTGGGTGGAAGGATGGCTATAACAAAAGAGTCTTGTCCATGCGTAGAATCACCCCCTAATGCAGACTTTTACCGCAGTAATTACTCCAAGTTTTATTAAAACTTCAATATTCTTCGCGGAGTTACATTATGATGAATGTCTTCGTGATTTGCTCTGATGGTACATCGTAGCTTTTATTGCCCCTTTCAGTATACCTTTAAGTTTTATGGTAAAACTTAAAGGTAACCCAAAATTTCAAAGATGTTTTTTCGTATAACTGAAACTTGTTCCTTTACGGACTTTTTCTCGTTTTCATACGTGCGTTTTAAGCAATTTTTATCTCTCACAACGATGTTTTCTATTCATCACACTTTTTCCGTTCGTTATAGTGCAAATTCGATCTTCGCTTAGAGTTTATTTTATTGAACATGTGTGATTAAAGCTTCTTATGGGGTTGCTGTAACGACAAAAGTATGGATGGTGAAAGTGACTTTTAGTATTTATAAAACTCCGTGAATTTTAGTAGTTGAGAATACGGTGGATATAATAGTACTAAGGGGTGTATGAGTTACTACAACAATCTACGAATCGAAAGATGTGAAGATCACTAATGACGCATAAGCTATCAGTCATTCTCAAGATGCAGTAGACGTTAAAGTAACTGACGAATGATGCAAATAGGCTTATCATGCTAATAGTATGGCCACATAAGCAGAATTAATCCGCGTTAAGGGTATATAACTACCCATGCCACTTACATAAGTGAGCAGGTATAAGAACTTAATCCGCTTAACTCTTTTGCTGATCTTCTCAGATCTTTGAATACACGATTTGATTTATCAGCGCTTCAATTTCAGGTTTGTTGTCAGTCAACTTACAAATAAGGGCGGTCAGTACCTTTGCTTCTTGGTCCTCGCCAATCGTGTCTGACTTTATCTCTGTTCTTTCTGTGCTTCCGCCATCTCTTTAAATTCTTCTATGTCAATTGCCCCGGGAAACAACAATTCTCCATCTTTTGTGATGTACAATTCCCTCGTTTCTGAGGTTCCAAGCATGGATAGATTAATCGCTGCTTTATACAGGTTCGCGTTCTCCATCTCCGTTACGTTTATTAATACAACATCAACACCGGGCGGAACGGCATAAGTTGCGATGAAGTCAACCGCCTTTTCTCCGGCTTCTTCGGGTGTTAATGCGTTTGGAACAGTAGAACTTGACATAGAAGAGCATTGTGTTTGCGTTGGATGAAGAACAAAACCCCCGACTGCAATTCCCATTATTACGCCTATTATCAAGCCGAGAGCTAAAAAGCCGATAGAGAAGGTCTTCATTCCTTCTTCCCCTGATTTTCTGGCATCGTTGTCTGACATCTGTCCAGTTAATAGTTCTCAGTTTATGGTATAAAAACCCCACGTAATTTTTACCCCCAGATAGTAAGTACTTAGTATGGCGGGAAATTCATACGAGTTCGAATTGGAGCGGATAAAGACGTTGATAAAAGAGAGAGGGGCGAGAAGAGTGGGGTTGCAGCTCCCGGAAGGTCTTAAAACCGTGGCACTTGCTATCGCCGCTGAGATCTCAACAGAGACCGGAGCGGATGTTATAGTATCCGGGAATTCATGCTATGGCGCATGTGACGTTGATGAGAGACTGGAGGCAATGGTGGATCTTCTTTTCCATTTTGGGCATACCGTAAACCCTTTTAGAAAAAGCGTTTTCGGAAAAACAAGAAACGGAAAACCTGTGCTAAAAGAAAAAATACCGGGAAAGGTTTTTTTCGTCGAACTCCGAAGCACCGTTGACGTTAAGCCCGCGGTGGAGCGAGCGGTTGCAGAAATAAAGGGAGATTGTGTTGGATTGGTAGCGACGGTACAGCACGTTCATGCTTTGGACATCGCAAAAACGGCGATTGCGCGCGCGGGAAAGGAACCGGTGATAGGTAAAGGCGCACACGCCGTAAAATACGATGGTCAGGTCTTGGGCTGTGATTTCTCTGCCGCAAGGGTCCCCTGCGATGAGATTCTGTTTGTGGGTAGCGGCAGTTTTCATCCTGTGGGTATCGCGCTGTACACGGGAAAGCGAGTCATCGCGGCTGACCCGTTCACCATGCGCATAAGCATATTCGAGCCGGACGAACTGAGGAAGAAGCGATATGTCGCGATCGGGCGCGCACTGGATGCGAAATCCGTTGGGATACTCATCGGTATGAAAAGTGGTCAGTGTAAACTTAATGAAGCGATTGCT
>JAUWPM010000052.1 GCA_030611585.1 Methanosarcinales archaeon
ATCTTTCGGTTTTTAACGGCTTATTTTTAAAATAGATTGTTTATATTTCTTCCATTAAGGTTTTTAGATGTATCATAACTCAAATTTAAAATTGGATGGTTTATGGAAGTGATATTGTAGGTGCTTTGGCGAGGGGGTTATAGTTTAACTAACCTACAAGTTCATAATTTCTTTGACTCTACCGACTTCGCCGGATTTGAGGCGGACTTTGATTCCATGTGGATGGTGTTTCGAATTGGTAAGAATGTCTTTAACTATGCCTTCCGTTAGCTTTCCTGAGCGTTGATCCTTTTTAAGTACTATTGCTACTCTCATTCCTGGTTTAATATTTGACCGTTTAGTGCCAGCCATAAATTTTATTCTCCTATTTAATAGTTTCGTCGTATTACGTATAACGTCTTGCGGATAAAAGAAGTTCGTTGAAGGGCAATTTGGGCGAAGCTTAGCGAAGCCGCGAAGACCATGTTAGGCGATGTTGCCGCTCCAACGTATTATCATTCTGCCTGTGTCTCGATCTTCTCTATACTGACCAAAAACTCGCCATATTCGTCATAGCCTTCGAGAAGCATGTATAGCCCCTCTTGATCGAGGATGCGCACATTCCGAACTGGATTTTCAACGAGCGGGACGACTGTTGTCACTCGATATTTAGCACCCATGTACGCGCTAACATCCGCTGGTGAAAGCGGTTGCGTTTCCGTTGGCTTAACTATGAACTCTTCAAGAATTGAATCAATCTCTTCCAGAATATGGATTCCAATGTCTATAATACTCATAGCATCGGCGGGACGGACATACTCGCCATGGACTGCCCTGTTACACAGGGATATTACTTCTTGAAGTGGCCAGGACTGCTGCGCTGGTAATATACCCGATCGAACGAGATCGCCGACAAGACGGTTGAGACCCGCGTGCCGTCGCTGCCTATTGGCGGGAGTTGTTAAGAGATGAAGTCGCGTTAATGCCTGTTCAAGTTCTATGCGTAGCTTCGCGAGTGCGAGAACATGATCTCTGTCAAGCAAATCTAGTAGACTCTCTTCGACCGATCGGACTTCGGGCGTGATTGGTTCTCGGACCTTGCCTGTGCCCAGTCGCTTGTCTACCTCTGATTTGACCTTTTCCACCTCATCGGGAGCAATCTCGGCCTCGAATTCGCCCACCTTGATCTTTCTCAATTGTTCAATGAAGGGGCTGACCAGAAGGAGAGCAAGTAGAAGCAATGTGGTAGTGTCAACTGTAATCTGTTTCCATCCCACCACGTGGCTTATAAGCAACGCGAGAGCTATTAGAAAAACGATCCATGATACGTTATGCAAGAGAAATTGGCGCATTCTTATCATCCTCGGCAATGTCGTCTAACGTTGCATATACCGCCCTCTGATCGAACTTCTTTATCTTCAACCATCTTTCCTTCCACTTATCTGTAAGCTATCCAATGGACTTTTTATCCTGCCTATATCCTTTTACTTAAAGTGTGGATAGATATAACTATCTATTGGTATTGAAATCTTAGTTTAGCAGTAGGTAGCATCTCGAAAAATCAAAATAAGTAAATGGCACGAGAAGAAGAAACTAAATACCGGTATATCGAGCATCCCTCGGACGTCGGATTCGAAGCGTACGGCGCTACGTTAGAAGTGCTTTTCGGCAATGCCGCGCTCGCCATGTACAGCTTCATGACTGATGTGGAGGAGATAGAAACAGCAGAAGAGCGAGCAGTAACGGTAAATGCAGAAGACCTTTATAGTTTGATGTTCGATTGGCTGGATGAAATGCTCTTTCTGTTCGAGTCGGACTCGTTGGTTATGAAAGAATTTGATATAATCGTGGACAAGTTACAATTTAGCATAACCGGGACGTGCCGAGGTGGAAGATTCGATCCCGCGAAACACGAGTCGGGCATCATCATCAAAGCCGTTACCTACAACATGATGGAAATAAAGAAGAACGGGATTTGGCATGCACGGGTCGTTTTGGACGTGTAAAAACCCTTTTTCTGAAGAAAAAGGCTTTACCGAAAAAGTTTTAAGACGAGAAAACCTAAATTGTTGACACAGATTAACGCTCGTGGGCTCTGCCCACGTTCCCGAAAACCCTGAAAGGGTTTAATTAACACAGATGATAAAAATTAAAATCCGCGTAAATCAGTGTTAATCTACGTCTTAAAGAGAATTACGGCAGTTATACTTTATATACAAAAAAAATCTCGTGGAAATCTGTGTAATCTTGTGGTTATAAAAAAGCTCTATGAATACAAACAATTAATTCACCGAAATATCCTCGTCTTCCGCAACCACTCTATGTCTGACCGATACAAATCCCGTATGTCCGTCAAGCCCAATCTCAGCATGGCAAGCCTTTCGATACCAAGCCCCCAGGCTAACACGGGATATTTCACGCCGATTGGATTCGTTACCTCCTCCCTGAACACGCCTGCACCGCCCAATTCTAACCACCCGTGCTCCGGCATGTACACTTCCACTTCCACTGACGGCTCGGTATACGGGAAATAACCTGGTCGGAATCGTACCGAAGGGAACCCCATCTTCTTGTAGAACGTTGCAAGTAACCCCAGCAGATTCCGGAACGTAACGTTCTTGTCCATGACAATCCCCTCCAACTGGTAGAATTCGGGAAGATGCGTCGGATCAATGGTTTCACGGCGGTACACGCGATCAATGCTGAAGACCTTCACAGGCGGCTCTGGATGCGACGCCAGATACTCTAACGTCACCGCAGTAGTGTGCGTCCTCAGCAGCAGCTCCTCGCCCAGCTCCTTCTTCCATTCGCCGCCCCAACCGGTGGAATTCAATTCCCCACCATGCTCATGCATCTCCTTTACGTTCCTTATTATGTCCTCGCTCACGTCTAAGGGCTTTCGCACATCCAGATAAAAAGTATCCTGCATCTCTCGTGCCGGATGGTCCTGCGGTACGAATAGCGCATCGAAATTCCAGAACGCGCTTTGAATCAGGTCTCCTTTTATCTCCGCAAACCCCATCTCCGTAAAAATTTGCCGCATCACGTCTAAAATACGCTGATACGGGTGTATCTTCGCAGGATACTCCTCCTTTGATGGCAGATTCACATCATACCTTTTGAATTTACGCCCTCTCCACGAGCCGGTTCTTATAAGCTCCGGCGTGAGCTGCGCTATTTCCTCTTCAACTGAAATACCCTGGGAAACTGCTTCCAAGCCCGCTTCTGTAATCGCTATCTCCCTCTTGATCTCTACATTCTGTGCTAACAAGTTCCTTTTCTTGGCCAGATCGCCTAAAAAACGATTTAGTGTTTTATCAGCCAATTCAGGAATTCTTTCCTTTAGCCTGCTTAGCAGTATATTTTCTACTATTTCCCCTTCATCTCGTGCAATCTGCAAAAACTCCTCGTGAACATCCAAATTGGGATACTTATCTTTTGGAACTTCGGGTGGGACCCATGAAGTATTTCCAGTCGGAGTCAAAACTTTCTCGCCATCTTGCTCCTCGAATCGTGCCCAACCCTTTCTTAATAACCAATTTGTTGCAATATTCGATTCCTTCTCATCGGTGAACGAATTCTTAAACGCTTCAACAGTTGCTCCTTTATGGTCAACCAAAAAAAACAGTGCTTTCTTCTCCGGCAGTCCATCTTCAGCGTATCTCTTCCCTTCCTCAGTTAAGTGATAATAAACCTTCTTCTCCTCTTTTATCTCGCAAAGACCTTTCTGAGCGAGCATAAAAGCAGATTGCATCGCTGCATCTTCGTTCAAGCCAGTTTTCTCAGACAGGGCTCTTGGATCCCACACTCTGTCTTTTTCGCTATCCAGAGCCAGCAGAACCTTCTTCTCGTTTGCCGTTAGTTCTGCATTTGCAGCCGCTTCCTCATTCTCTTCTACCATCTTTTCACAATTCAATAACATTAATACTAACACCAATACAAAAACTCCGTTCATCCCGCCCACGTCGTCACTATCGCAGTCACAATCACTCACAATCGAGACTTCGGCTGGATGTACAAGCCGGTCATCGTTGCATCGAGGGCAGATTCGCTGTTCTTTCTGGTAAGCAGGCTGACCACAACCATCGCTACTACGGATAGAATCAGAGCATAGAAGCTGAAATGCATTGGAAGCTTCACCACAAATTGATGGTAATAGCCAAAGACGCCAGCACCGATAAGTCCAAGTGCCATGCTGGCAATGGCGCCTGCTTTCGTTGCCCGTCGCCAGTACAGCCCTGCAAGAAGCGGTACGGCAAAGGTCGCCAGCATCACGCCGATTCCCATCCAGATGAGCCATGCAAGCATCTCCGGCGGGTTAAGCGCAAGCCAGAGTGTTCCTGCGGCAGCCAGAATGACGGCGATCTTACTCACTATCAGGACTTCCCGGTCACTTGCACCCGGTTTTAAGATGTTTCGGTAAATATCCCAGGAGAACATTGTGCCGATGGTCAGTAAGAGACGGTCGGTCGTTGACATCACTGCTGCAAGGACAACCACCGCGAAGATCCCCCAGATAAGGACGTTGGGGGTGGCGTACTGGACACCGTACACGAAGGCATAGTCCTGCGCATTGCGCACCGCAGGAAGCGTAAGTTGTCCTTCCTCAACAAGTGCGCGTGCGGCGAAGCCCGCGAATTTCACGAGGAACATTACGATTGCATAGAGTACAAAGGCGATCAGCGGCGACCACTTGAAGTAGCGGTCTTCCTTTGCTGTGAGTACGTTATTGATGACGTGAGGCGCACAGGCAAGTCCTATGATGAGCAAAAATCCAAACGATACGAGGAATTCCGGCGTACAAAAGGCGTATCCTGCGTACACCGGTGATGGGAACCATGGCTGGATCAGGTTCGGATCAACCCCCGCCAGCACTTCGTTTATATGCGTAAGACCGCCTGCCTTGAGTATCACCGGCGGCGCTAAGAAAATGACGCCGAGGATAAGGATTCCACCCTGGATCAGGGTCGTCCATGAAACTGCGTACATACCGCCGACGACTGTGTACAGGGTAATGATGATGATAGCGATGAGCAGAGCCTCCCAGCGTGGAATGTCAAAGAGCCACATGAGTACGATGCTGATTGCGGTGTACTGCCCCACGAGGTAAATAATAGAGACCACAATACCCGCAACGGCGCTCAAGCCCCGAATCACCCGTGGACTTTCAAATCGGTTCGCGAAGTAGTCCTCGACGGTCATGTATCCCGCTTGCTTCCCGACGTGATGTATCTTCACACCGAAGATGATAATGCAGAATGCGGCGGAGAGCGGGACAAAGAGTTGCTCCCAGATGCTTGGCCAACCAGCCACAAATCCCAATCCGCTGACGCCCACGAGCGTCATGCCACTACAAATGGACGCCACCATTAGAATGGTAAAGACCCAGAATCCGAGCGATCTTCCCGCAACGATATAGTCCTCCGTTGTATGGATCTTTCTCGACGCCCAGCCTCCAATACCGATAAGGAGAACGAAGTACAGCCCGACGATGACTGCTGTGATAAGCCCTGCCATCAGACATTGCCCCTAAATCTTAAGCCCCATAAAAAGAGCACCAGAACGATCAGAACAAACGCCCCCGCGACTGTGAAGACGGTGACGTCAGGTAATCCAAGTATCATGAAATGTGAAATGTCGGCATACACTCTATAAAGCTTTCTGTTTTTCCTTCTTCGGTAGCGTATTCCGAACTTATATATAACACGAAGATCAAAGACTCTAGAGTTCTGAACTTCCTATCAAGCTGTATCCATGTTGCTCAAGTATTCTCCTGGCAGCGGCGGGGTCAGACACCTCTAAGACTATTATCCCCTTCTTCTCACGCCCTGCCACAAAGCCATGGCAGTCCTCGATATCTATGTTGTCTTTCCTCAGGGTATCCAACATGTGATGCAGGCTTCCAGGCTTATTTTCCACGCCAACCGTCAAAACATCTTTTAAAGAAACCGTGATACCTGCCTGCTTGAATGCACGAAAGCCTTTCTCAGGATCGTCAACTAAGAACTGAAATACTCCGTATTCCTCGTCAGAGGAGATCTTTACTGCCAATATGTTGACGTTGGCATCCGCCAATACGCCGGTTATCCTATCAAGCTTCCCCGGCTGATCCTCCGAGAAGACGTTAATCTGTTTAACCATTTTATTCACATCTCACCTCTCGTGTCAATAACTCGCACCGCCTTGCCTTCGGTCCTCGGCAAGCTTCCGGGCTCGTGGAACTCCACCTTCGGTCGTACGACAATCTCTTCCTGGATGCTCTTCGTAATATCTGATTCCAGCTTCTTCAGCTTCCTGAGGTCGCCGTCAAACATCTTCGGATACAACTCGACCTTTACAGTCAGAGAATCAAGAGCACCTTCGCGCTCCATGAGGATTTGATAGTTCGTTGCGACTTCCGGAAAACTCATTAAAACGTCCTCGATCTGGCTTGGATAGAGATTAACGCCTCTAACGATAAGCATGTCGTCGCAGCGTCCTTTTATTCGCGAGATGCGTACGTGCGTCCTGCCGCAAGCGCATTTATCGCCGTCGTCAACGATTCTGGCAAGGTCGCCCGTTCGGTATCTGATGATGGGCATAGCTTCTCTACCGAGCGTAGTAACAACCAGCTCGCCTTCCTCCCCCGGTGCAAGCTTTTCGCCAGTCCGGGGATCAACGACCTCGAGAAGGTACTGATCTTCCCAGAAGTGCATGCCGTTCTTCTCTTCACATTCAAAGGCTACGCCGGGCCCGTTTAGCTCTGACATGCCGTACGAATTGAATGCGCCTATATCGTAGATGTCCTCGATCCTCTGTCGGGTTTGCTCTGAATGTGGCTCCGCACCCACGAAGCCGATGCGTAAATCGAACTCCTTCGGGTCGTAGCCTTCCTGAACCATTACTTCGGAGACGTACAGGATGTACGAGGGCGTTGCGTGGAAGACGGTCGTATTGAAATCCTTCATCAACTGTATCTGACGTTTGGTATTCCCGACGCCCGAAGGGATGGTCAGCATACCCACCTTCTCCGCACCGTAATGAAGTCCCAGACCGCCGGTGAACATGCCGTAGCTGATGATATTCTGGAATACGTCAGCCTTATTCGCCCCAGTCATTACGATACACCGGGCAACGAGATCAGACCACGTCTCGATGTCCCTCCGCGTATGGAAGATGACCGTAGCTTTGCCGGTAGTGCCGGATGAGGAGTGCATACGCACGATTTCGTCCCGCGGCACGGTTACAAGGCCGAAGTCGTAGTTCATGCGTAGGTCGTTCTTCGTCGTGAACGGAAGCAGAGCTACATCTTCGGGTTTACTGAACCGTGATTCATCAACGTCCTTTAAGCGGTTTCCGTAGAAGATGGTTTTTCTGCATCGTGCCACCGTATCCTTCAGACGCTTAACCTGCAGCTCCTCGAGTTTATCGCGAGGCAGCGTCTCCGCATTTTCGTCCCAGAAAGCCATAGCAATACTAAAGGTAATGGATAGCCATATAAAAACTGCTACTGCATTTTCCTTTCAGCGCTGTTAGCTATCTACACCATTGCTTATCCGCTTCGGTATGCGAAGTTTGGAGAGGTTAAAGCCTTCTCGGAACTTAAAGTCCATCTTAGCACGATGAATAACTCTGCCAAGGTCTTCTAATTTCTCCTCCGTCCAGTTTCCGATTCCTAACGCATCCAACGCCTTTGTTATCACCTCTGGCGTGTAAACTTTCCGTGCAAAGAAGCACACCACAAGGCTTGACAGTATTTGTCGCCATTCTTCTTCCTTTAATAGTTTTTCCACAACTTCTTCAACGCTGAATTCTTGCCCTGTTAACTTCTGGTCGAGGTCGTATCCCGCGGAATCCAGATGGCTGTGCCGTGCACCCGTAAGATTATTGACGTAGCACGCAATGCCCGTATGGTACTCCGGCATCTCGTTTCCGCCAAATGCGAGTGCATAATCCTGCCCACCGTAAACACTCGATGCACGCTTGCGCACAAAAACCACAGCCTATACAGGTATCCTCATCCAATATCACTCCTCCGCCTTTCCGCTCATGTAACGCACCTGTAGGACAGACCTTTGCACATGGCGGGTTCTCACATGCCCGGCAGACCGCACGCGTATCGCCGATTTGTCAAAACCGCCTCTACCTACCCGCCTCGAGCAGGCAAACATGCACTCCATGCACCCGATACATTTGTTCATGTCAAGTGTCGCTAATTTCTTCGCCATAGTCCTATCCTATATTTTTAGGCAGTGCCTTCTGCCGCAATTATCTCCAAGAAATCAACTCTTTTGAAATCAGGATCGAAAGTGGCAATCATCAGAAAATAAACCGATTATAATGCTCGAATCAAGGAATATCCGTTCTTTCCGAGACATATTTGTAGTATAATTCATTTAGCTCTTCCGAACTGGGTTTTACATTTAAAATCCCTTTATACTTTTGAAGCCGTTCCCGTAATAAAGAGTTGTCTTTAATTTCAACCTTAACTTTTGTTCCCTCAGGTATTTCCTTTTCTACCGGCTCCAACGGCTTAAACACACCCCTTTCATACACCACCTCAATTGTTCTTGTACTCATCATCTCCTCCTCATCTCCTTCTTTATAGATTTGTCAATTTTATTAGTTCCCGAAGTATAAAAAGCAACCGAATAAATAAAATCTACTTATTTACCGCAGAGAACACAGAGAGTCAGAAAAATCATTTATCTCATCTCAGCGGTCTCCGCGCTCTCCGCGGTGACAGATAAATCACCTACCTGAAGAGGTCCTCCTCCTTACTGAACAGAAGTTCTTGTATCTCACATTCGCACCGCTCCGACTTCAACCCGCGGACAATCGCGATTGGTACGCCCTCTTTAAATTCGCCCATCACGAGATTCGTCGCCGCGCAGATCTCATCTGCAATCGCTTCTTTTGTTATCCGTGCGATTTTGCCGAATCTGTCCTCTTCCCCTCTTCTGTCCACCAGAGCAGGAATGCCCGAGACACCTATGCAGATTCCCGTTACACCGTGGCGAAATGCCCTGCCGAACGAATCGGAGATTAATACGGAGATCGCTTTGCCACTTCGCTCTTCTATTTCCTGTTTAAGCTGCTGAGCGCTTTCCTGTGGGTCTTTTGGTAGTAACACTGCTTTTCCTTCCTCAACATTCGATTCGTCAACTCCTGCATTTGCACATACGAAACCATGCTTCGTCTCTACGATAACGTGATTTCTCGTCAGTTTCACGATTGCCTTTGCCTCGTCGAGTACGAGCTGGACGATTCTCGGATCCTTTTCCGTTTCTTTCGCTATTCTTTCGGCTTCACCGCTCACACGCACACCGGGAAGGTCAACGACTCTGCCTTCGCTCTTCGATACTATCTTAGAAGTGAAAACAATCGCATCGCCGTCTTCTAATTCCAATTTTTTCGCTTCAAGGGCTTCAAGAAATAAGCGCGTTAAATCGTCGCCTTCTCTGATCTCCGGAAGAACATCTATGCCTATCATCTCCAGGCGGTTCGAGGGTACAAACTTTCTACTTCCCATCTTCTTTCTCTTTCATCCTTAGCTTAGCAACGAACAGTGGTTACATTTAACTTTAACCATTCCTTAAAAGATAGGGGGATACATAAGATACATTATGAAGAAAGAGTTGTTGGATATACTCGCCTGCCCCGTGTGCAAGGGCGATTTGGAATTGAATATAGAAGAAGAGGACGAAAAGGGTGCGATTGTGACCGGGAGTTTATACTGCCGGAAATGCAACCAGCGGTATCCCATTGCAGAAGGCATTCCCAATCTCCTGCCGCCAGAGCTTAGCAAAGCGGACTCTGAGTAAATTTGCAGTTTGCAAATATTTTACATTAATATTCATTAGACTCTTCGGGCGGGCGATTAGATTAGAGAAAAGAAGATGGAGAGACTACAGCAGAGGATACACCTGAGTAGAACGGGTTTGAATTCGATAGAATTTGGGCATGAAGTACTGAAGATTCCGCTGAGAGCGGGGGAGGAGACGAGCTTTGAGCTACTTGTAATTAATCACGGAGAGCCGACGCACGTGCATTTCTCGCTTAGCAAGGAGATAAGGGACAAGTTGATGCTAATGCAGGATAAGGTGTACGTAATAGACGAGGAGAAGATAGCGGCAATTGTAAGACTGCCAAAGAGCTATGCGGGTGCGGTAAACGAGTCGGGCAGGGGCGAGATATTCGTCAGTACCGGATACGGAGCGACCAAGCGGGGTTTTGCCGTGGAGATAGTAGAGGTAAAAGAAAGATTAGAGAAGGAAAAGGGAGAAGAGCGGGAATTGGGAGACGTAACGAGAAAGGAAAAGAAGGGATTGGAGATTTCCGCAGAGGAAAGGGCGCTCTTATCGCGATTGGCAGTCTCAGCATGCGCTGCTGTTCTCTTTGCTGTTTTTATCTTGATTATGGGTATCTTTAGCGAGTCCCCCGGTTATTTGTTTGTCAGTGCTTTAATCGCGGCATTACTGTTCATTTTTATCGTTATTTACAATTTCTAACTTATTTATAGATCCTTATCGTGAAAAGAAAAGTTCTCTCAAAGAGACTTATATTTTTTATTTGTTTTGTATGTATTACCAAAAGAAGAACTGAGATAAAGGGCTGAGGATGAAATATATAGTCGTGACCGGGGGCGTGATGAGCGGGCTTGGGAAAGGTATCACCATGGCCTCCATCGGTAGAATATTGAAGAATCGAGGCTATAGCATCGTGCCGCTAAAGATTGACCCGTACATAAATATAGATGCGGGAACGATGAATCCGTTTCAGCACGGTGAAGTGTACGTTTTAGGCGATGGCACGGAGGTTGACCTTGATTTGGGCCATTATGAACGGTTCATGGATGTGGAGCTGAGGATGGAGCATAATATAACTACGGGCGTTATTTACTCCGCGGTGATAGAGCGCGAGCGGAAGGGTGAGTATCTGGGGCAGACGGTGCAGATAATCCCGCACGTAACGAACGAGATAAAGGCACGAATAAGAGGGGTTGCGGCGAATAGTGATGCTGACGTCTGCCTGGTGGAAATAGGCGGCACGGTGGGCGACATAGAGAGCATGCCTTTCCTTGAGGCGGTCAGGCAGATGCAGGGCGAGGAGAACGGAAATGATTTCCTGTTCGTGCACGTGACCTTAGTGCCTTTTACGTTATTGAACGAGCCGAAGACGAAGCCCACGCAGCATTCGGTGAAGGCACTCCGTGAATTAGGGCTGCAGCCGGATATTATTGTATGCCGGTGTAAAGAGCCGCTCAAGGATGACGTGAAGGCGAAGATAGCGATGTTCTGTAACGTGAAGAAGGAAGCGGTGATTAGCGCACGGGATGCGAATGACATCTACGAGGTGCCGCTATTGCTCGAGCAGGAAGGCATTGCCGAGTACACAATGGACAAGCTGCATTTAAAGCCGCTCATGGACGACCACGAATGGGAGCGAATGGTAGAGCGGCTGAGGGAATCGTCTCAGGGCAGGAGAATACGCATGGCACTCGTGGGGAAGTATGCAGAGTTGGAAGATTCGTATTTGAGCATAAAAGAGGCGATGAAGCATGCTGCTACTGAGTTAGGGTGTAACGTAGAGACGAAATGGATAGAGGCGGAGGATTTAGAAGGTGTTAACGGTTTAGATCAGTTTTTTGAGGGTGTTCAGGGGATACTCGTCCCGGGTGGTTTTGGCGTGCGGGGTGTGGAAGGGAAGATCAATGCGATTGAGTATGCGCGAGAACATAAGATTCCGTTTTTGGGCTTGTGCTTCGGATTCCAGTTAGCGGTGATAGAGGCTGCGAGGAACGTTGCGCAACTGAAGGATGCGCATAGTTCTGAACTCTGTGAAACCCCGCATCCCGTGATAGACCTGCTGGAAGAGCAGCAAGGGATAGAGGAGAAGGGTGGCACGATGCGATTAGGCGATTACGAAGTTTTTATAAGGAGGGATACATTAGCAGAGCGGATATACGGTAAGAACAAGATTGTGGAACGGCATCGGCACCGGTACGAGGTTAATCCGGCGTATATAGAGCGAATAGAGCGAAAAGGAGTGATTTTTTCGGGCACTGACCGAAGTGGTGTGCGGATGGAGATAGTAGAGATGGAGGAGCATCCGTTCTTCTTTGCCACGCAGTTCCATCCGGAATTCAAGTCGCGACCGGACAACCCGTCACCACCGTTTAA
>JAUWPM010000046.1 GCA_030611585.1 Methanosarcinales archaeon
GCTGGACGAGAACTGCAACTTCTTTGGGCTTGCACCTTTACAACTGATGGAAAATGCCGGCGCTAATGTTGCAACCGAGATAAAGAAGCGATTTAAAAGCAAAGAGAAAGCTGCGACTGTGAAAGTGACAATAGTAGCAGGGAAAGGCAATAATGGCGGAGATGCGTTTGCTGCTGCACGGCATTTGCAGGGGTTCGACTTCGACGTGAAGATACTATTGATCGGGCGTTCACATGACTTAAGAACAGAAGAGACAAAGAGGAACTGGCGAATATTAAAAGAAAGTGGTTATGAAATCGAAGAAATAGCTGATTCTTCAGAACTCAAAATAAGAGCAAATCTCTTAAACGATTCCGATGTGATAATAGATGCGATCTTCGGCACTGGTATAACCGGTAAGATACGAGAGCCGGAAGCCACGGCAATAGATTTGATAAATGCCGCAAAACCACGAGCATTTGTCGTTGCGGTAGACGTTCCTTCCGGTTTGGATCCCGATACTGGTAAAGCGGAAAAAGCGGTTCGAGCCGATCTCACGGTTACGTTCCACAAGGTGAAGAGAGGCTTACTTAAAAAAGAGGCTTATGTGGGTGAACTGGTGGTTGCGGACATAGGAATTCCGGAAGGAATGGAGAAGCTGGCAGGTCCCGGCGATGTGCGATTGGTCGTGAAACGAAACGCAAAGAGCCATAAAGGTGATAACGGGCGTGTGCTAATAGTAGGTGGCGGCCCCTTCTTTGGCGCTCCCACTCTGGCGGCGCTTGCTGCTCTCCGCGCTGGTGCGGACTGGGTGACAATAGCAGCACCTAAAAGCGTTTCTTCCATCATCTCGTCGTTATCGCCTAATTTGATTGTTCAACCTCTTTCTTCTGACGTGCTGGTAGAGAAGGACGTGCCAGTGGTATCGAATTTGATAAGAAAGCATGACGTCGTGGTGATCGGCATGGGCTTAGGAACCGATGATGAGACGAAAAGAGCAGCGAAGTTGATAATAAAGGACGAAGCGAGTAAGAAAGTGGTCGTGGATGCAGATGGCTTTTATGGCTTGCATCTGCCAATTCAAACTTTAAGAAAGTTTGATCAACAACCTTTTAGAAAAAGTTTGATCAAAAATGCTGCGCATGCTTCGCAGGCAGACAAGCGCGTTATTGTAACACCGCATGCCGGTGAATTCTCGAAGATGACAATCGGAGGTGAAGGGAGGAAGAGCGTAACCGTGCCTCCGGAGAATATGCTGGAAGAAAGGATGGATTTTGTGAATGATTTCTCACGGCTAAATAACGTTATTACGTTGATGAAAGGCCCTACCGATATTATATCAGACGGTTCTCGTGTGAAGATAAACGGAACAGGCAATGCAGGCATGACGGTTGGCGGCACGGGCGATGTATTAGCGGGTCTCGTAGCTGCATTCTTCGCAAAAGATTCGGATGCATTCAAAGCAGCAACTGCCGCTGCGTTTGTCAACGGTGCAGCGGGCAATCTCGCATTTGAGGAGAAAGGGTATGGCTTGCTTGCAACGGACGTGATAGAGAAGATCCCTAACGTTCTGAGAGAGTTCAGAATTCTAAACCTTGTTTTGAATCGCTCGATATGCGTCTATCCTCTTTAAACTCCACTCCGCATCATCCAGCTCTCCTTGCTCTTTCCAATATTCGTAGTTCTTTCGCCATGCGTCTACCGGCACTTCGTAGTCCGAGATATCCTCACCTGCAAGC
The DNA here is from genome assembly GCA_030611585.1 of Methanosarcinales archaeon. Taxonomy (GTDB): domain Archaea; phylum Halobacteriota; class Syntropharchaeia; order Alkanophagales; family Methanospirareceae; genus JACGMN01. The sequence goes on from JAUWPM010000046.1 coordinate 1,719, forward strand.
GACATGACCTCCGCAGCGTGTTCGTACGCATCTGCCGCTTCAAAGAAGTTGTTCATTGCAAGAAAGAAGTCACCAATGGTTTCGTAACGGTCTTTGCATGCGTCGTAGTCCCCTGCCTTTTCGTGCATCTGGCATGCGAGACTCATAAAGAACGCCCACAGGGAACGCTCTCCGATTCGCTCTGCAAACGTTGACGCAGTCTCAAAAGATTCTGCCGCTTCTTTCCAGCGGTGAACCGCATCGCAAATCCGTGCAGCATTGAAATAGCCATACATACACAAGAAGTAGCTGCCTTTACTCTCCTTTAACTCCGCATAGCTTCTCCAAAGGGCGATTGCAGTCTCGTAGCTTCCCTTCTTCTCTTCCTCTCGCGCCTCGCGTTCATAAGACCGTGCTTCTAAGTATGCATCCGCATCCATCTCGCTTTCCCCCGCTTTTTATCTTAAAATCCACAATAAAAGATGTGCAACGTAATATATATAAGTTTCTAATTTTAATAATGTATAAATATATTGCAATTCGTGTTATCCGCGGAAACGGTCAATCTCGTACCATGCTTTCCTCTGTTTCTATCACTGTCGCATCCTCTTTTTTCTCTTTTATCTGAGTAGTACTCCGCATGTACCACGAAATCTTTACGCCTATAAATGATAGAATAGCTGCACCGAAAATGGATAAGAAAAGGATTAGATACCCCATGGGATGATTACCTTTGCTTAACCAGATTATACATTCGCTCCCACCCCACAGAATCACCCCTGAGGCAATTATAGAGAATACTATTGCCCAATGCTTCACTATTTTTTCTCCTTCTATAAACATATTCATCATCTTTCCAACTATGGGCGAGAGTGCTGCCCCGACGTACCACCAGATGCTGAACTTAAGGTAGTACACGACACCTAACAATATCCGCTCACTTATTTCCTGTTCCATCCGGGTAGTAGAGCCCATGATACCCTGAAAGGTGCCTGCTAAGAGTAGCACAAGCGCAACGATATACGTGACAAACGATATCTTACCGCTGTATAATGACTGCTTCACGCTCTCAACGAATTCTATGAGGAGATTCTCACGTCCTAATCCCTTGAGCAGTGTATAAATTCCTATAATACCCAGGATCACTCCCATCGCAGTACTTGAGAGTCCAAGCACTAAAGAAACGGCTAACAGGAACAAAACAAGTCCTATGGGTGGTAAGAACGCGCGAGAAAACTTGGGGTCCTCTAACAATCGCTTAATCACATAAAAAGTGCTTTCTAAAGGCTCACTCTGCCTTACTACTACTCTCCGGACGGAATCTATCTTCACTCGCGATTGGATAAGGGGGATAATCCATTCGTCCTCTGCACCGTCACTCACGAGAATCGCGGATTCCGCTCGGGATTCCGACAGAACGTCATCAAGTTCGCGCCCTATTTTCCTATCCGATTTCACACCGACATTACTATCGCCCGTGATCAAAACGACTTCCACCCCAGCGTCTCCTTCTTCGCTTGAACGCAACTGATCGTATATCCTAACGGCTTCAAAAATCGCATTTACATCTGATTCTTCAGGATCGGCGAGAGCCAACTTTGTTGCCGCGGATAAAAGCGCCTCTTTACCAATAATAGGTGTCTCCAAGCCTGCTTTCTCACCCACGTCGTTATCGCGGTCTACGCAAATAACAAGCGTCTTAGTTTTAGACCCCACTCTTTCGGTCCTCTAATATTTTTAGTTCCTCATGCGATATAAAACTTTCGTTGAGTTGCTTACACCTTCCAATATTCCCTTTGCACTTCCTTGATCTCTTCCACTCTTTTCGTCACCTGCGCACTCGTACCAACTGCGCCTTCCCTTAGCTCTCCCGTATTGGCTAAAAGGGAATTGAAAACAGATAGCGTGGATTCCGCGATAGCGTTTAGGTTGTACCCACCCTCTAAAGCCATTACGATTCGTCCTCCGCAGTTCTTCTTTGCTATCGCCATTATCACGTTCGTGAATAGCCCAAATCCCTGCGATGTTACTTCCATTGACGATAAAGGGTCAGCAGAGTGCGCATCAAATCCTGCGGATACGAGCACAAATTCCGGCCGGAACTCCGCGGCTATCGGCACTAAAATAGTGTTTAGCGCGTATAAATAGCCCGCATCACCGGTGCCAATTGGAAGCGGGACGTTAACGGTGAACCCTTTCGCTTCTCCTTTACCTACTTCAGTTATCCAGCCTGTGCCGGGATAGTGCGGATATTGATGCGTGGAGAAATACAAAACGGACGGGTCTTCGAAGAACACATCCTGCGTACCATTGCCATGATGCACGTCCCAGTCAGCGATCAAAATGCGTTTGGCACCGTATTTTCTCTTCAAATGCTCGGCGGCAATCGCTACGTTGTTGAATATGCAGAACCCTCGCCCTCTATTCGAGTTAGCGTGATGCCCTGGCGGTCTTACAAGCGCAAAAATGTGCTTTAAGTCGTTTGATTCATCCATTACAGCATCTACCGCTTTTATCACGCCTCCGGCTGCGAGTAATGCTATGCTGTACGTATCACGGCATAACGGCGTATCGGGGTCGAGCATGCCACCGCCACCCTTGCACATTGCTTCCACCTTCTTCGCATAAGCGTCCGCATGCACGTACTCTATTTGCTCTTGCGATGCTCTCACCGGGAGAATTCTTTCCATCTTCTCCGTAAGACCTCGCTCTTTCAACCTCTTCATTATGCATATCAGCCGTTCTGCACTCTCAGGATGATCCCCCGTATCGTGTCTCAAGTAATCCTCGTGATATACAAATCCGGTAGCAGCGTTCATCTTTCTTAAATTGATTTGTTAACAACCCTTTCTTTGGAAACGAGAAAGGGTTTAAAAAAGATAAGGAGCTTTGGAGATATAACTTTAATTGACGGATATGTATACAATACAATACAGGACAGGAGGCAAGCGCAAGGATGAAAAAGGCACTGTTAGAACTGGGTAAAAGTCTGGCGGAGGCGTTGGTAATTGTTCTTCTTATCGTTTCAGTAGCATACGCCGCCACGGGGTCGTGGCATATAGGATTTGCCGTCGAGTCCGGGAGCATGGAACCAAATATGCAGGTGGGTGATTTGATCCTCGTACAAGCACCGCACCGCACAAACATTACAACATGGGAAAAAGGCGAAGAGCTTAATTATACAACATTCAGCGAGTATGGAGATGTGATTATCTATCGCCCAAATGGGATGTCCTCGGCAACGCCAATAATACACCGGGCGATGGATTGGGTAGAGAAAGGAGATAAGATGCCGGATGGAAAGCCCGCTCCACATGCCGGGTACATAACGAAAGGGGATAATAATTTTGGCTATGACCAGCCGATGCTTGGCGTTGAGCCTGTGAAGCCCGAATGGGTGGTCGCAGTAGCGAGAGCACGAGTGCCTTACTTAGGGTATCCCTCGCTCATCTTGAAGAAAGGTTTTTAAATAAACAGGGAGATGGAATAATAAGAAACTATGAGTAGAAAGCCGGCTCGGATGTACACGAGAGTATCAGGAGCTGCGTATGTGCGCAAGAAATACATGGGCGGAGTGCCGGGAAGCAAGATAACGATCTTTGATATGGGCAATCTCAGCGCAGAGTTTCCCGTCTCTTTATCCTTAGTGGCAAAGGAAGCATGTCAAATACGGCATAACGCACTGGAAGCGGCACGGATATTCGCGAATAGGTATTTAGTGAAGGGTGTAGGGCGAAATAATTTTCAGTTGAAGATTCGGCTGTATCCGCACCATGTGCTGCGCGAGAACAAATTGGCGACCGGCGCAGGTGCAGACCGTGTATCGAGTGGCATGAGACATGCATTCGGAAAAGCGGTCGGAACGGCAGCGAGGGTGAAGAGCGGGCAGAAGATGATTACCGTCACGGTCGAGGCGGACAATGTAGATCTGGCGAAGGAAGCTTTGAAGCGGGCGAGTTATAAACTGCCCACACCATGTAAGATCGTTATAGACAAGGGTGCGGAGTTAGTGGCTGCGTAATTGTGATAAACATAAAGGAGGAATTTTTTATCCCGACGATGTTGCGGATGAGCTTGGACTTGACTTGAAAACCACCGTGGAAGCCACCGAAGAACTTATGAAGGAAGGAAAGCTGGAGGTGGTGGAATAAATAATGCCTACTTATTACAATTATGGTGATGCCGTAGAGGGAGAACGTATTATCTGTCAATTCAGGAGAATCAGTAGACCAAGAACAATTTCTGGAACACATGCGCATCGGGCGATGGAGGTTACATTGAATGATGCGTACTGCGTAATTAGAAGAATTTGAAATAAAAATCAACTTTGTTCTTCACCCTAAATAAATCCGTGTAAATCAGTGTTAATCTGTGTCTTAAAGAGAAGGCAGTTATCTTTATATACAAGAACAAAAAGAAACAGTAAATTATAAACTCTCGTGAAAATCTGTGTAATCTGTGGTTTGAAAAGTGGGAAGGATAAAATATGGAACTTGAAACGAAAGCATTGCCAAAGTTGCTTGTTCGACCGATAGTAGTAATTACAACGATCTCGGAACGAGGAATACCGAATGCAGCACCATTCAGCATGAATTCGCCAGTAAGCCGTGACCCACCCTTGTACGGGTTCTCGTGCAATCTCGCACACGATACGTTGAAGAACATCCGAGAGAATGGCGAGTTCGTAGTGAACGTGGTTGGGAAAGACTTTGGTGCGCGAATGCACATTCTGGAGGCGGACTATCCGTATGAGGATAACGAGTTAGTGCATGCGGGATTAACGGAAGAGAAGGCGAAGGTGGTAAAGCCGCCGCGGATAAAGGAAGCGATAGCATGGATCGAATGCAAGCGAGAAAAGGAAGTTGAGTTGGGCGAGCATGTTTTGATTGTTGGGCGGATATTAGCGATAGGCGTGAAGGACGAGTTCTGGAAGGAAACAGAAGTGCTTGACGTGGAAAAGGCGGAATTATTATGCCATTTATCAGGTGAATCTTTTGTCGTGGATATGAAGGAGGGGAGATATAAGAGGGCTAAATGAAAAAAGTAGTACTTGCTTATTCCGGGGGATTGGACACTTCGGTTTGCATTCCTCTGCTGCGGGAGCATTATGGCTACGACGAAGTGATTGCCGTAATAGTGGACGTGGGGCAGCCCGAAGCGGACATAAACGAGGCTGTGGAACGGGGCGAGAAGCTTAGCGACTTGTTTAAACTCATTGATGCTCAGGACGAGTTCGTGCGTGATTACATCTTCCCATTGATAAAGGCAAACGGCAGTTACGAGGGTTACGTGCTGGGAACCGCGATTGCGAGACCGCTGATCGCGAAGAAAGTAGTAGAAGTGGCAAAAGAGGAAAACGCAGAGGCGGTCGCACACGGCTGCACCGGCAAAGGTAACGACCAGCTCAGGTTCGACGCCGTTTTCAGGGCTACCGATCTGGACGTTGTCGCACCGGTACGAGAACTGAGTTTGACGCGTGAAGAGGAGAAGAAGTACGCATCGGAGCACGGCATTGCCTTTGAAGCGGAGAAGAGATGGAGCATAGACGAGAATATATGGAGCAGAAGCATAGAAGGAAGTGAATTGGAAGATCCTGCATTCTTCCCGCCGGAAGAGATATTCCAGTGGACTGTTTCTCAGGATGCCGCGCCGGAGGCAGCGGAAATTGTCAAAATCGGTTTCAAACATGGGATTCCCGTTTCGGTGAACGGTGTGAGAGCGGACGGCGTTTCGCTCATTAAGAGATTGAACGAGGTGGGCGGCAAGCACGGCGTTGGCAGAACTGATATAATCGAAGATCGAGTACTTGGCTTCAAGGCGCGGGAGAATTACGAGCATCCGGCAGCTACTACTCTATTAGAAGCGCATCGTGACCTCGAACGACTGGTTCTAACAAGAAACGAGTTGCGGTTCAAGGAGTTTGTTGATCAAACATGGAGTGAGCTGGTGTATCAGGGCTTGATTATGGATCCGCTTTACGAAGCTCTAAATGCGTTCGTGGACAAAACGCAGGAACGGGTAACCGGCACGGTGTTTATGAAGCTGAAAAAGGGCGTTGCACGCGTAATAGGACGAGAATCGCCAAACGCATTATATTCAATGGACGTGTCCTTTGACGCAAAACAGGAGACAAGGATTGTCGAAGGATTCTCAGTTTATCACGGGTTCCAGTCGAGGATGTTCAGGAAATCTTTAGAATGAACGTAACCAAAAATCTAATCGTTATCTCTTTTGTGCTATGAACGCAACAGTGCGAAGGTCAAAGATAGAAGGCGAGATAATCGCGCCACCCTCTAAGAGCTATACGCATAGAGCCATTACCATCGCTGCACTGGCGAAGAAGAGCGAAATTGTTTATCCCTTGCTATCGGGAGACACGGAAGCGACAATCAACGCTGCGAAATGTCTGGGGGCCACAGTAACAATAGAGCAAGAGAGACAAACGAAGAAAATAATGGTAGAAGGCACAGAAGGCAGCCCGGCTACGCCAGAAGACGTGCTAAATGCCGGGAACTCTGGCACGACCTTACGATTCTTCACTGCGGTGGCTGCGTTATGTGAAGGCGCTGCGGTTATAACCGGGGATGCTTCGTTGAGAAAGCGCCCGAATTTACCGTTGCTGAACGCCTTGAACGAGCTTGGCGCAGAAGCGTTCTCTACAAAAGGAGACGGAACCGCACCGATAGTGGTAAAAGGTAGACTAACCGGTGGAGAAACAGCGATAGACGCATCTGTCAGTTCTCAGTTCATCTCTGCATTACTCATCGCATGCCCGCTCGCAGCGAAAGATTCTTATATTCGGGCGCACAATATTAGTTCAGTGCCTTACATGAGAATGACAACCGAGGTCTTAGAGCAGGCAGGTGTTGAGGTCCCTTCTTCTCGTTTGAGTGGTTCTAACGATTATTCGTTCAACGTAGAAGGCGGGAGAAGCTATGATTTACGAAGGTTTACGGTTCCCGGCGATTTCTCTTCCTCCTCTTATCTCTTAGCCGCGGCAACAATCACCGATTCCAAGTTAAAAGTAAAGAATCTGTTTCCGTCTGCGCAGGGCGATTCCAGGATCGTGGAACTATTGAAAGAGATGGGCGCTGACATACGCTGGAATAAGGAGATGGGAATTGTAGAAGTAAATGGGACTCAATCTACGGGTTTAAAGGGAATAGCGGTGAATATGCGTGAGAATCCGGACTTAGTGCCTACGATCGCGGTGTTAGCTGCGGTTGCCGAAGGTAGCACCGAAATAACAGGTGTCGCACATCTGAGATACAAAGAGACCGATAGGCTGCGGTTTTTGACGGATGAATTGACGAAGATGGGTGTGCGAATAAAGGAGCGGGAAGACGGGTTGGTGGTAGAAGGTAAAGAAAAGAAGATTATGTTAAAAGCCGCAACGGTGTATTCCCATGAGGACCACAGATTGGCAATGGCATTGTGCATTGCTGCTCTTTCAGCCCGAGGCGAAACGGTCATAAAGGGAGTGGAATGTGCTAACATCTCTTATCCTTCTTTCTTTGTGGATATGCTTGATTTAGGTGCTGATATAACCCTTTCTTAGCGGTAGTAGAGGTAGTACAAGAGAAATAGAAAACTGAAAGAAAATGAATGAAGAGCTGAAGGACGAAATAAGGACTTTTAATGCAAAAGACATGCTCGTAGAGATGAAGGACATGTCAGGTTCAATGTTGGACCTTGCGTATTCCGCGGTTCTGTACAGCAACCCCGAGATAGCGGACGAGGTGTTTAGATTAGAGCAGAAGATGCATTCTTTAGTGTATAAGCTGAGAATCGCGATCATGTTAGGGGCACGGAACCTGGATGACGCACTTGAGTTCGTAGGGATATTACAGATTGCCTCGGCTGCGGAGAAGATCTCTAACGCGGCGGGAGACATCGCGAAAGTCGCAACTTCGGTTGACATCACCGGTTATCTTGACCGCGAGGATTTTGAAGAAGCGATACTAAACGTGAAGATAAAGCCATCGTCGGTTTTAAAAGATAAGTCGCTGAATAACTTAAAGCTCGAGACCGAAACGGGCATGCACGTATTAGCGATGAAACGGGGCTCTAAGTGGATCTACTCACCGGATAAGAACAAGCGATTGCAGGAAGACGACCTGATTATTGCTTCCGGACCAACAGAAGGGATACCGGCGTTTTGTAAACTGGCAACAGGTAAGGAATATAAGGTGGAGCGGGAGAAGGAGAGCGAGGTGGGGATAAAGAGGAAGTGGCTAACAGAAGAAATCGCAGACCTCATCGCGGATATGAAGAATATGTCAGAGTTGATGGTTGGACTCGCGTATTCCGCAGTTACGTTTTACAGCAAAGAGATAGCGCGGGAAGTGCGGGAGTTGGAAGAGTCAATGGATCGAATGAAGGAAGAGCTGGAGATCTTGGTGATAGATGCGGCAAGAGGGATAACGAAACGGAGTAATTTCGAGGAACTCCGGGGCTTACTGCACATTGCATGGTCTTCAGAGATAGTATCGGATGCGGCGTATGAGATTGCCGATGTGGTGCTTCGTGATATTCCATTGCATCCGGTCTTTTTGGCTTCGATCGAAGAATCCGATGAGATAATCTTAAAGATGGAAGTAAAGAATGCGGATATATTTGACAGGACGCTCAAGGAGCTGAAAGTAGACACTCGAACCGGAATGTTTATACTGGCAATTCGTAGAAGAGACGGCAGATGGGTTTATAATCCGGCGGGTGATGCGGAGATAAGGAACGGCGACTTGTTAATTATGCGTGGTCCACGAGAAGGTGAGGCGAAGATGCGGGAGATTTGCGGGGCGCAATTATAGTCCATCACCACAAAGTAACCCGAGTTTATTGTGCCAAAAAATCAGTGTAAATCAGTGTAAATCTGTGTCGGGAAGTTAAATTTTATAGACACTGATTAACGCTTGTGGGCTCTGCCCACATCCCCGCAAGCCCAGAAAGGGCTTAATTAACACAGATAAAATGATTAGCTATATTTTCGGGTGGAATGGATGCGATTGACTATATTTTGAGTTTTGATTCTCTTCTTCACCTACCTATGCGAAGGTCGGATGTGGCTCACTCTCAGGACGCTGTTCTGTTCTATCCTGTTTTTGGTTGGACGTCTATATAGAGATGTAGCTCACGATACGGCTCAGGCGCACTTTGATTTACTCTAAATAGTAGAAATTCCAGCTTCTTTCTCCCTGATTTTTCACTCGCCGTAAACACGAAAGGGAACTCCAGCGTTTCGTTATGTGCCAATTGGAAACCCTTCTCACAAATTGTTCTGTTTTCTATCGCCACGTTAAACAGGTATGAGACGTTTTCGTATTCGTGGTTGACCACACCAACTATTACTTCCCCGTTATCGTCAACCGAAAGGCTTGTGGGATAATCTGTGGCGTTACCGCCTGGACCAAGGACGTAGAACTCGGTGAACTTTTCTCCTATCTTTGGCGTTATGATCACGTAGACCGTCATTGCTACCGCCGTTATTATAGCGATGAGCAGGATTATCGTGAGAATCTTGTCTAAACTTTTGGAGGTCATTTTCTTGTTGTATAAATATATAACTGCCTTCTCTTTAAGACACAGATTTACACTGATTAAGCGAGTTTAGAGGTTTAGCTCGTTAGCGGCTCAGTCACATGACCAAACCGCTAAACAACAGCCAAACCGCTATATTATCCTCTGCGTTAATCTGTGTCAACAATTTAGGGGTTTTCATTTAAAATATTTATTAATTAGAGAGGGAAGTATCTATTTGTTACCGTTTCAAGATGAGTGAGAGAGAAGAAGGGAAGAGTAAGAGTTCACGGAAGAGGTTTAGGTTTGTAAAGGTCGCCCTTGTTCTTGTGGCTGGTGCGCTGGCAATTGTTTCTCTTGGCATTTGGTATTACGGTCTCTCAACGTCAATAAACAGTGACATCCTTGTCCTCGATAAAAATGTCCTGACGGTGGTTTTAGACGACCTCCCGAACGGAGATAAGGAAGCGAGTTCCATAGCGCAGGAGAGGATTATCAATGCCACGGGAGTTCCGGAACGTGCTTTTAGCGGATATTTCAGGTTGACGAACGCATCGAGAACGCAATTTCAATGGCTTCTTTTGTATAACGTAACGGGAAATCCGGACCTTTCCGTTTATTTAGTGAGAAGGATTTCGGCGGATGAGGGTTTCAACATATCGGACGATTATATTGCGGGAATGGTTGGGACAGACTATTTCAATGCGCATTTCAAGAGGAAGACGTTCGATTCCAATGCAAAGACGGCTTATTACTCGTTTAGCTATCTGCATTCACGCAATCCGGGTGAGATCGAACTGACAATGTGGGTGAAGCTTGGGAACGACAGAAGTGTAATTGGGCAACACGTGGTTACCACGCCACAGGAAGTCGAGGTGAGTTTGGAACAGGCGATAGAAACCGGCAGGATGAACGGACTGAACGACCCTCTTTCCGGTTATCCGGTACTGACCGGCGGTGTGTTATGCTGGCGGGTTGTATGGGGACACAAACCTACCGGGCAGGATTACGACGCTCATACGATTTATGGCGTTGACGTTCACTGCACTACGGGCGAGGTGACGGGCAAGCACCGGTACGTACGACCAAAACCTAAATCGCCGCCTCCGATTCAGGTTGCTCAAATTGCATCACTCATTGATAAGTTGGGAGTTGAAGACTTGGAAGACGGCGCTATAATACAGTTGTACGTGACGAACGGTTCGAATGAGAAGTTCTCAGTAGTGAAGACCTTTGGTCGGGCGGTAGTGAAGGAGGGAACCATTGAGAATGCAGACGTCACTCTGTGGTTCGACCGGGAGATTATTGTGAATGCACTCGAAAGCGAAGACGTCCTGGGTTACTTACGAGCGAATGCAGGGAATGGCAAAGTCAGCGTGGAACTCCACAAGAATATCGTTATTTTACAGAGGAAGGGATATATGAGTTTGTACGAGAAATTGAAA
>JAUWPM010000019.1 GCA_030611585.1 Methanosarcinales archaeon
CGTTACGGTGGCAGAGCCGTACCTCGTAGAGTTGCTGCGGGACTACCCCATGCAGACCGTGGTGTCCTGTCTGTCGTACGTGGAGTCGCCGCAGCGAGCGAGATTCTTCGACGAACTCGGCGCCGATATGATCACGGTGGATACGAACGTCAATCGCCACTTCGACCTCTTAGAAGGGATAGTAAAGGCGGTAAACTGTGACGTGCGACTGATAGTGAACGAAGGGTGCATTTACCGCTGCCCGTTCAGGTATTCGCATTACAATTTAGCATCGCATCTCAGCAGTTTAAACCAGCCACGCACACCGCTATTCGCGCCCGATTACTATTTCGATAAGTGCATCTCTCTTCGGCTGCGCGATCCTACGCAGATAATAAAGTCCGCATGGATACGACCTGAGGACATCAAAGCGTACGAGGATATAGGAATAACGGCTTTTAAACTCTCAGGACGGACGAAAGCGGTGAACTGGATAATAGATTGTATGCGGAGCTATGCGCATCGGTCGTTCAAAGGTAACCTGCTGGATCTGCTCGATTGCCCACAGATGCTCAGATACGTGTTTTACATAGATAACGCAAAGCTCGAGGGCAGTATAGAGCAATGGAAGCATTGTAAGAAGATCTGTAACGAATGTGGCTATTGTGATAGACTCACGAAGGAGGTATTGAAAGTCATTAAATGAGATTAACCGTTCCGCATCCGGGGCATTTCGCCGCGTTGAAGGAGATAATTGAAGCGAAAGAAGCAGAGGGCTTGAACGAAGTAGAAGAGGTTTACATGGCGGGCTCGCCGGAAGTAGTGGGCAGCGGTCGAGCAACGCTTCATTCTGAAGGTATTGCAGGTATAAAGACGCAGACCGAATATGCGCATCAGCACGGCATCAAGATGAACGTCGTGGTCAATCCATCCTGTCTGGGCGGCTATCACCTGACGTTTGAAGGCTACAAGCTCTTTAAATGGTACTTTGAGGAACTGAACGATGCAGGCGTAGACGGCGTTACAGTGGCAGAGCCGTATCTTATCGAGCTGTTACGCAATCTCGATCTCACGATGGAGATTGTCGTGTCGTGCATCGCGCACGTGGATTCGCCGCAGCGAGCGGAATTCTACGAAGACCTCGGTGCGGACACCATCGCGGTGGACACGAACATAAACCGGAACTTCACGATTTTAGAAGCAATAACCCGAGCGGTCAACTGTAACCTCAAAGTACTCGTGAACGAAGGGTGTATTTATAAATGCCCGTTTAGACATGCGCATTTCAACCTCTTCTCTCATGTCACCGCCTCTCGCTCCGCACTGATGAAAGCGCAATCACAATCCATGAACATTTTCAGCGACTACTATTTCGACAAGTGCATCTCCATACGGGTGAGAGACCCCTCGCAAATCATCCGGTCGCCGTGGATAAGACCGGAGGACCTGAAGGAATACGAGGCGATCGGGATTGACAATTTCAAGATCACCGGCAGGGCGAATACGGTGAACTGGATAATAAACTGTATGGAATCCTATTCTAAGCGGTCGTTCAAAGGGAACCTGCTTGAACTCATTGATTGCCCTTCAGAGCTTGGGTATATGTTCTACGTGGATAACGAGCTTTTGGAAGGGAGTATAAAGCAGTGGAAAAACTGTAAGAAGATATGCGATGAATGCAGATATTGTGATGAGTTAACGGCTAAAGTGTTGAGGGTAATAGAAAAGTGAAAGAAGAGATAGTAGAGGGTAGGAAAAAGCTTGAAGGAGAACTGAGAAAGCTGGTGGGCAACGTCTTCGTGCCAGAAGCGAAGGTGTTCGGAATGGCATGCGGTTGTATCGGCTTTGCGGCGGACTTGAGGGGACTGCAGAGCGATGCGGTAGAGGTGTTTACGGAGAAGATAAGTGCGTTACTGAAAGAAATAAGCACGTCGGTTGGCGTAAAGCCGGAGATCATCTATGCGAGGAAGTTGCCCGGGAGTGAAGAGGTGGTCGTACTCACCACAAGGGAATTGTGCGAGCGTTGTAAAAGAGAGTTTGCGGGTTCTAAAGCGCCTCCAAGACCGGATATAATAGTGTTAAAGAAAAAGTAATAACAGTGGTGCTCTTTTCGCGCCAAAGGAAAAAAGCGGGGGATTTAAAAACCCTCTATTTTTATATGATTACCGCTATGATTATTGGGTGATTCCGGAAGTAGAAGTGGAGTGCGATGAACGGGGGTTAAGAAGTAATGAGCGAAGAGAATGAGTTGTTTATAAAAATCCGTGGCGTTAGCAAGGCTTTCGACGGCAAAACCGTATTGAATAACATAAATCTGGATATAAAAGAGATGGAACCGTTGGGGCTGCTCGGGAAGAGCGGTTCGGGCAAATCAGTTTTGCTTCGTATGCTTCGAGGCACTGCGGAATATGCGCCGGATAGTGGCGAGATAATTTTCAGGGTTGCAATGTGCCCCACATGCTCGTGGTTAGATGGCCCGAGCAAGGTTGGTGAGAAGTGCCGCAAGTGCGGCTCAACATTCGAGTTTAAGGAAGTAAACTTCTGGAAAGACAAGGAAATGCAGCGACCGCTGAAGGCTGCGATTGCCATCATGCTGCAGCGCAGTTTCGCTTTATACAGTGATGAAGGAGTCATCTGGAATGTATTAGAGGCGTTGGAGCGTGCGAAATATCCAAAGAGTAAGAGGATGAAGCGGGTGTATGAGATTCTGGAGTCAGTGAAAATGCTGCATCGTGCCAATATGCCGGATACAAGAGACCTCAGTGGTGGTGAGAAGCAGAGAATGGTGCTTGCGAGGCAGTTAGCGTTACAGCCAATTCTGCTTTTAGCCGATGAGCCCACGGGAACGCTGGACCACGAGACCGCGAAAGTCGTGCACAAAGCACTGATAGAGAGTACGAGGGGTGGAACAACATTCATTGTTACTTCGCACTGGCCATACGTGATTAGAGACTTGACAAAAGAGACGTTATGGCTTGATAAGGGCGAAGTAGTCGAATACGGCGAGACGGATAAGGTAGTGACAGATTTTGAGAAACAAGTAGGCGAAATAGAGCGCGAGGAGTTTAAGAAGTTCGGTGACCCAGTGATAAGAATAAAAGGACTTAAGAAGTATTATCTCTCGGCATCGCGAGGCGTTGTAAAGGCAGTGGATGACATCTCGTTTGAAATAAATGAGGATGAGATTTTCGGGATTGTAGGGCATAGCGGTGCGGGAAAGACGAGTTTGATGCGGATTGTAAGCCATTTAGACGCGGGGTCAGGTGGTTCTGCGTGGGTGAGAGCCGGGGATAAATGGTATGAAGCATCAAAAGAGGATTCCGGGACATTCATAGAGAATGGAGTAATTGTAGGTGGCATGACCGACTGGAAACATTATTTTGTCGGCGTGTTACATCAGGAATATTCATTGATTCCGAAACTCTCAATCTGGGACAACCTCACGCGTGGTATCGGTCTGAATCTACCGGAAGACCTCGCTAAGATGAAAGTGAAGTTCATGCTCAATGGGGTGGGATTCAGCGACGATGAGATAGAGGAGATACTGCAAAAGACACATCAGGAACTGAGCGTGGGCGAGAAGCAGCGGATATTGATTGCACAGTTATTAATGAAAGAGCCTAATATTGCGGTGCTCGATGAGCCAACGGGGACAATGGACCCGGTAACGAAGAAATACGTTGGAGAGACGATAAGAAAGGCAAGAGAGAACCTGGGCGTAACTTTCGTCATTGTCACGCACGACCTTGATTTCGCTGAGAAAGTGTGTGATAGAATAGCGAAGATGGAGAATGGAAAAATAACGGAGATAGAGGATTTAAGGACTGTTTAACGTGATGCAATACAAAATCTTTATTTTCATATCTTTAAACCTAAAAGTATAAATAAGTATAAAGAAAGAGAGTGGGAAAAATGAGTAAAGGGGAGCCGTTCGTAAAAATCCGGGATATATGTAAAGAATTCGAAGGCAACGAAGTGCTGAAGAACGTGAGTCTGGACATAAATGAAGGAGAGCCGTTGGGGCTGCTCGGACGAAGTGGAGCGGGGAAATCGGTTTTACTTCACATGCTTCGAGGCACTGAGGAATATGCACCCACCTCGGGCGAGATAATTTTCAGGGTGGCAATGTGCCCCTCCTGCGGTTGGGTAGAGGCACCGAGTAAAGCTGGTGAGGTATGTAGTAAGTGTGGTGCGAAGTTAGAAGTAAAAGAAGTGAATTACTGGAAGGACAGTGATGGGCGGAAGAAAGTGAGACGTGCAGTCGCCATCATGTTACAGCGCACGTTCGGTCTCTACGGCGATGACACCGTTATGTATAACGTGGTACAGGCACTCGAGAGCAGGAAATATCCGCCTGATAAGCGATTTAGAAGGGCTTATGAGCTTCTGAAAGCCGTGCGGATGATTCACCGCATAACATTTCCAGCGATCAACCTCAGCGGCGGGGAGAAGCAACGAGTCGTGCTTGCAAGACAACTGGCGTTAGATCCCATGCTGCTTTTAGCAGATGAGCCTACCGGGACGTTGGACTTTGAAACTGCAAAACTCGTGCACAAAGCACTTATAGATAGCACCAAAGCCGGAATGGCATTGATCGTTACTTCCCACTGGCCTTACGTGATAGAAGAACTCACCGAGAAGACCCTCTGGCTTGAGCAAGGTGAAGTCGTTAAATACGGGGATTCAAAAGAAGTGGTAGAAGAGTTTGAGAAGCAAGTGAGCGAGATAGAGCGTGAGGAATATCCGAGAATTGGCGAGCCTAAGATAAAGATCGAGCATTGTAAGAAGTATTATTATTCTATCTGGCGCGGCATGGTAAAAGCGGTGGACGACGTTTCGCTGACCATAAATGAGAACGAGATATTCGGACTTTTGGGTAAGAGCGGATCGGGGAAAACGAGCTTGTCGCGGATTCTATGTCAAATAGATCCGGTAACTGGTGGGTCGGTTAAGATACGGGCCGGAGAGAGATGGATAGAAGTAGGGCGAGTGGCAGAAACAGGGGTGTGGATTGCGTGGGGTGCGACTACGCCGGGGATAGGTGAACAGGCGGCAGTACGTGTAGCCATGTTACACCAGGAATATTCATTGTATCCCGATAAGACGATCTTAGAGAATCTCACCACCTGCATTGGCGTGAAAATACCGCAAGAGCTGGCGAGTATGAAAGCGAAATTCATCCTGCAAAGCGTGGGCTTCAGCGAAGATAAAGCGGAAGAAATACTGCCGAAAACGCATGCTGAACTGAGTGTTGGGGAAAGACAGCGTGTAGCACTTGCGCAAATAATAATGAAGGAACCGGCAATAGCAGTGCTTGATGAACCAACCGGAACCATGGACCCAATAACGAAGAAATTCGTTGCCGATTCCATAAGGGCGGCACGAGGGAATCTCGGGATGACCTTCTTAATTGTCTCGCACGATACCGATTTCGCTTACGACGTCTGCGATCGGATAGCGCACATGCAGGATGGTAAGATAGCGAAATTGGAAGATTTGAGAGAAATTAGGGGTTCTACCTAAGAAATGGCTGTAGGGAGAGAAACACAGATAGTAATATGCAGAAAAGGGCAAGGGCTTGGCTTAGGTGGTGGTATTGCACAGAGAGGGACGTGCGCAAAGGCGTGGAAGAATGACGTAATAGCAGTTGCGATGTCGCCCGGGTACCGGCACGTGCCAAAGCCAGTATGCGAGATAACCACGGAATTACGGGGGCAGGGTATAAACGTCGGTGAGATAATCCTGAATGCGGGGGATGGCACCCCGGTAGATGCACCGTCCGGCGGCGGGCATGGCGTAGCGTTCGGCTTGGAGCAGAGAGAGATAGAGATAATCGGGCAGCATAAGCTTGCCATTCTGCATCACGGTAACGTCAAAGTGCATTTCATCTACAAGGTGCGGTTCGAGTTGAGAAAGGTGAAAATAGCGGCTATTATTCTTTGCCAGTGCCCCATAACGTTCAAAGATTTCGAGGATATAGGTGTAAGCACGAGATTCAAGGAAGGTGAAACACAGGGGAAGGTTGTGGGCATCGTGAGTGGTATTGTAAGGCACGAGAGCGTTCCACAAGAGAAACTCAATGAGATCGCAAGTAAAGTGAAAAAGTGCCTTCGGGAATTAGAATAAATTGCAATAAAAAACCACGAGAGTTCACAAGATTAACACAAGAAAATGATGCAGGATGCAGGATGCCGGTATGACTTGTATCGTGCATCTTCACAATTTTTCGCTGTGGTAAAGTAAAAGAAAACAGATGGAGCCGGGAATAGCATTGCTATGGGACAAGGACACGCCGTTTAAGCGGTATCTTTCTGACAGGGGGTTTGATTGCGAGGTTGTAACGCCAAGAACATTGGCTGCCCCGTTCTTTTCATGGAGAGCATGTCGGTTAGTAATCGTGCCGGCGGGGTTTGGGAATGCGTTCTATTCAAAGGTACTAACGGATCTTAGAGCAAACAGCATGTTCATAACTAATTTCGTAAAGGCGGGAGGCACCCTTTTAGTCTCAGGTGCATTTTCAAGTCAGGATGCGTATAATTGGCTGCCTCAGGGAATCAAGTATCTGAGAGAGGAGCGAACGGTGAAGATAGAGCGGGTGAAGGGGCATAAGGTGGCAGCGATAGTGGAGAGAGACGAATGCCTGTGTGACGGCTACTTTGAAGAGTTAGGGGATGGCTGGGACGTAATATTAACGGTGAAGGGGGCGAAAGAGGAGAAAGCGATTTTGACTGTCTCAGAGTACGGGGCTGGTAAAATTATCGCGACGACGATCCACGAATATCCCTCAGAACAGTTTATTACGTATTGCGTGGGGAAATGAACGAGGAATCGGATCGGCTTAAAACGGAACTGAGCAATTTACTGGCAATAGACGATTTCGTCTTAGTAGAAGACAGCTATGCGGGACAAAAGTGGATAGACAAAACGCTGGACTACATGAGTAAAGTCAAAGAAGCAGACGTGTTAGAGGTGATAAGGGTATATGGTGAGCGAAACGAGCAGATCGGCATTGCGGTGCGTGACAAAGATTTGGGCTTCTGGATCATCTTCACCGACGTTATTGCAGAGGAGGGGATGAGGAAAGAAGAATTCGAGGCTCTCGCACGTGATATAAAAGGAGCTGAGGAGAGCGAGTTGGTGGTTGAGCGGGAAAAGTTTCATGAAGGAGTGATTGAATTTTATTCCGTTGGATTGGTGAACAGATTATTTTGCGATTGCGATTTGAAGGCAGAGAGCTTTTATCCGCGAGGCAGAGTAGAAGCATTGAAGAAGGTATTAAGCGAGTTTTTAGGGGAATACAGCATAGATACAGCAGCAAATAAGAAGACGCTTGAGATTGGCTGTGGCGATGGTGGTGCGACCATTGCACTGCACGAATCCGGGATCTTTCCCTTTACCATAGACGTAGACAAATGCGAGATTTGCAAAGGCTTGGAGGAAGGCGTATTAGAGCCCAAGAAGAGCATTGTATTGGATTGTTCACTTCTTTCGACTTTCTTCGGTAAGGAGTTCGACGTGGTGTTTGGATTTATGGTGGGCAAGTTAACTCCGTTTGAGCGATTCGGTTGGGAGAAGGTGCTCAGAGAAGTGCCAAAAGTTCTGAAAACAAATGGCAAAGTGTTATTTACGGTATCGAGTGAAGAGGAAACGGTTATTCTGGACGAGATATTAAGCGGTGAGTTTGAAGCGGTGATAAAAGAGAATAAAGAGAGCGATGGTTATCTCGACCAATGGGTTTATACGGGTGAGTTAAAGGATTAAATTTAGCGTGAACTATAATAATATAGCAATAAGTTTTTCATAGCGTAGCCTAAACAAACGAAAGTAAGTATCCAGAAATCAAACCTGCAAACACTCCCATAACCATACCTGTTATAAATTCCTTAGTAGAAATAAATCCCTTTAATGATTTAATTTCTTCTATTTTGTTCTCACCTATACTATCTATCAACTCATAACCCTTTCTTACAACTTCTTTATACAAATCAATAGATGCTAAAGGGTTTAACCCTACGGATACCATCTCTTTTCTTCTAGCTTCCTGTGCTAGTAGTCTAAGTTCTTGTGACTTCATAAGAAAATCGGATTCTGATATATTTAGACCGAGTTTTCGTATAGAATCATCTTCTTCTATCCTCTTCAATTGCTCATATAGATTCACCCAAAGTAGTTTATAGCAATCTAATGTAACGCGAACTAAATGATTATGTGCCTTATCAACGTTCTTATCTTTGGTTTGAGTATCTGTTTCAGGATTAAATTGTTGAGATATGTGTGAAAGTACGTTTTCGAGTTCAATCAATATCTATTGTGGTTTATCACCGATATATCCCACCAAATCGGAATATGCTGGTATAAATTCTTCTCTATAAAACGCAAAAAGTTCATCTATATCCATAGAGCTATCTACTGACCTATATTTTTATCGTCTCATCGAATCTGCGATCTATATCGTATTTTCTTAATTTGAATATGCCGCCTCTACTATGCACGATACCATGATCTTCAAGTTTGATTATTTGTAGTTTTCTTCCTATTTTCTCTTCTATAATTTTATCAACTTCTTCTGTTGTGGAAAAATCATTCATGTTTACACCATATTTTCTCTCGAATATTACAGTTTCATCCATTTTTTAATTTCCCCTCCTTTTTCCATAGTTAATATTGCGCCTAAAAAATCCACTTTTAAAGCGCCCATTTTTTGTTTTTAGTTAGAAAATGGAAAAACCAGCTTAAAAAGTTTTCGGTTTATTTCCCCCTCCTAAATTCACCTCGTTTCTTGACTTTAGTAGCAAAACCACTCTTTAGAAAAGTTTATCCCCCCCAAAAATGGTTTGTTTATTTTCGCATCTTCCGTTGAAATCGCTCACGGCGCATCTTACGCCACTCCTCTAAGTTATTTATCCAGTCCTCATGCTTCTTGTATATATATTCTTGTGCCGCCACCAATTTATCAGGAGAATCACCCCGTAGTATTACCCGGGGCACGTAATCCTTAATCGGTAAATCTGTTCTTACATCAAACGCATCTTCAGGCGGCTCTTCCTGATCCACTTCCAACCCGAATTTCTCCGCGGCTTCAATTATTATACCCGTAGCTATAGCACGGGGGATGGGAAGCGTGTATATTTTTTCTTCCATTTTATTTCTTTCCATATCTCCTTATTTATCCTGCTCCACAGCTATCTGCGGCTCCCATGTCTTCCATGTCCATCGCCGAATCCAATTCGTGCTCATAACACTCTGCGCAAAGAATCTTACCTTTGACCTCGATGTATTCTCCTTCTTTCACCTTTTTACCGCAGCTTGAACATACCCCTTCCTTGGGTCTCTGTTCATCAGCTTTCTTCGCTTCTCGTTCTACCCACCTCTTCCGTCTTTCCTCGTCTGTTTCTTCTTCTCGCATTGGCGGTCTATGTTTAAATCATTCATTTATTAATATAAAAGTGGATGGTGTGTGGGAAACGGGTTCATTGTCAAGCACAACGTTATGTGAAGAGAACAGAGGCTCAAAGATGAAGAAGGAATTAGATACTCTACTGGACGAATTGAGAGGTATTCATTCGGATTACAAGCTCATTTCTGCCGATAAGATTGAAGTAGCGGAGTGGGCGCGGTGGAAATGCAGTTATGGCTGTAAAGCGTACGGCAAGCATCTAAGCTGTCCGCCTTATGTTCCTTCGGTAGAAGAGACGCGGAAACTAATCGCGTGCTACGAGCGGGCGATAGTTGCGCGATTCGACGCTAAGCCAAATCCCAACGTGCCGCCTGCGCACATCCATCATTACCTCTGGGATGCAATAAAGGAAATGCAAGATACGATGTTTGAATTCGAGCGGCATGCCTTCCTGTCTGGCTATTACAAAGCATTTGCAATGGGTGCACTCCCTTGCGCCTATTGCGATGATTGTCTGCCAGAGCGCCAAAATTTTGTTCCCGATCAAGCGTCAAAGAGACTTTGTGAGCAGCAGCACAAGATGAGACCCTCGATGGAGGCGTGCGGGATAGACGTCTTCAAGACGGTCAGGAACGCAGGCTATGAGCTGGAGGTGTTAACATCTTATGACGAACCGATAACCTTCTTCGGGCTGCTGCTGTTAGAATGAACTTATAGTCAGTCCGAAAAGTATTAACCATCAGATTACACAGATTTTCACACAACTTTTTTACCTATGTGGGGCTCCGCCCCACGACCCCGCAAGCCCTGTAAGGGCTTAGTAAAAACCATGACTAAAACCATTCTCTTTTTTTCTTTTAGCACAGGTTTCCTTTTTGGCAATCATTTTAGCCAAACAGCTCAGCTCAAGAGATAGTTAGCTTTTGCATAACTTCTCAGCCAGCAAGGTAACTCGTTTTCCAAGTTCCCGGCATTCTCTCCTCGCCTGCTCATCCGGTGCTCCGTTTGATGCTGCGCCGTAGTGCCCACCACTACTTAGCGGGTCACCACAAACGACCATTCCATGCACTAACATCGCCTGTAAAATAGATAGCATGGTTGTTTCTCTGCCTCCCGCCCTGTGCGCGGAAGAAGAGAATGCAGCACCTACCTTATTCTCCAACTCGCCTCGTATCTCAATTGATCTGTCAATTAACGCTTTTACTTCTTGCGCGGGTAATCCAAAGTACGTTGGCGAGCCGATGATTATACCATCCGCCCATCTCATGTCGTCCATTTCAACATCCGCTGCCGTTTTCAATCTTGTAGTAGCAGCACCCTCTTGCGCTCCTCGTTCCACTTCCTTCGCCATTGTCTCCGTGTTTCCCGTTCGAGTGTAATAGATCACGAGAATGTTTTTCATTGTACATAAAGTATAATTTTCCTCTATTTAAGACGCAGATTTACACTGATTTACACAGATTTTTTCTTTTGGTAGCTAAGCCTTTTTTTAACGGCATTGATCTTTTCATCTGTGTTAATCTGTGTCAACAATTTATTTTCTCTCTACATGCACCATTTATAATTGATATAAATAGGAATAATAATCCGCCATGACTAAAAGAGGTTTGCAGTATTTTACGCTATCAGAGATAGAGCCACGGATCTGGTTCATGCTCACCGGCTGCAATTTCCACTGCAAAGGCTGTTTCCGACCTGCACGCGACGAAGGCGGCACAAAGCTCACCGCAGAGGAGACGCTTGAGCGAATGGAGCAAGCATGCCTGAACTACTACGGGAAAGTGCCTACGGAGGCGATGATCACCGGCGGCGAGCCCACGCTTGATAAGGAGTATCTCCTGAGTTTGGTCAGAGGATTAAAAGCCAAAGGCTTCAAAAAGATCGTGCTGATGACCAACGGCTATGCGTTGGGTTTAGACGAGAGTTACGTTCCTGAGCTGGAAGAAGCGGGTTTGACCGAGGCGCATGTAGACGTGAAGGCGTTTTCCGAGGACGTTCATAAATGGTACACTGGCGAATCGAGCAAGCCGGTGTTGCGTGCGATCGAGCGGTTGGATGCGTCTGGAATAAAGTTAGTGGTTCAGACGGTTTACATGCCGGGGATTGTCGAAGCGCAGGAGATCGAGAAGATTGCGCAGTTCCTTGCGTCGGTAAACAGGGACGTCGGGTACCGCATCAATCCGTTCGCACCGATATTCGCGTACGAGCGGGTAACGAGACGGCCCACGCTGGCGGAGATGGAACGCGCCTATGAAGTTGCTTCGCAGTATCTTCCAAACGCAATCATCAGTCGGAGCTGCTACCGCGAATATCCCACGCCACCGCCGCAGAAGACCTGGATAACCGTTTATCCGGACCTCACCGTAAAGCGGCGAGGCATGGAAGACCAGAGAGAGGATCGGTTGTCGTGGCTGAGCGAAGTCAAATCGCGTGAAAGCGTGGTAAAGGATTGGCGTAAAGAGGAGTGGGACTTCTCGCTGCGGCGCAGCCTGGTTGGAATCTCAGAATCTCCGGCGAGGCAGTCAGACCCAAAAGGTGAAACAGGACAGGGACCGTTAAAAGTAAAATTCCCGCATTCGTTACATGGTCTGACGAAAACGCAGGAGACAGAACTCGATCTTGACGGGGCGACAACCGTAAGAGAGGTAATGGAAAGGTTAGCGGCAAAATACAGTGACAAATTCAGGGATACGGTACTAAATGTAGACAAAGGTGACTTAATAACCATCAAGCGGTCGTTCAACGTCTACCTTAACGGTGTGGACATCGAGAGCTTGCAGGGTATGAAAACCGAAGTCTATGGGAATGATGAAATAATCATTCTTTCGTGGGTGAGTGGGGGTTGAGACAGCAGTGCCAATCGTCTGTTTAGAGTTTCGTACCTTATCTACTGAACTGTAGCTTATCGTCCTTTTAGAAATGGGGGGAGTGTACAACGTAAAATCATAAACCTTTTTATAGCGTGTGGAGAACTTTTAGCTTGTTAGCTTAGAAATCCTCCTTCCTCAGAGGAGCTCTCACATTCAACTCATCTATCAGGAACTCACAAGCCCGAAAAGCATCTTTTCGGTGCTTCGCACCCACGAGAATGACAAGGATGTTCTCCCCTACTTTCAGTGAACCTACGCGATGAACGATTTCCACCGCTTCGACGTTGAACTTTTCACGAGCCTCTCGCTCCATGCTCTTTAGTGCCTTCTCTGTTATTCCCTCGTCTGCCTCTACGGTCATCCCTTTCACCCCTTCGTCTGCTCTCACAAAGCCTAAAAAAGTTACAATCGCACCCATCTCCGGCTTCTTCATCTTCCGTACGAGTTCATCAATCGAGAAATCCTCTTTCGCAATCATCTTCTCATCCTTTCTCACTTATTGTATAGATAAGATAAAATAAAGATAACAGGAAATAATGGATTAAGGACGATACTTATGAACGAACGAATAAGAGCTGATTTCCCTATCGTGAACGATATAATTTATTTGGACAGTGCAGCAACGAGCCTCACACCCGAGCCAGTGTTAGAAGCCGTTTTGAGCTATTACCGCGAGTATAATGCGAATGTAGGGCGTGGCGTTCACCGTGTATCACAGCTTGCGACACAGAAATATCAAAACGCACACCGCAAAGTAGCGGGATTCATCGGTGCGAAAGAGGGAGAGGTTATATTCACGAAGAACACTACCGAAGCCATAAATATGGTTGCATACGGGTTGAAATGGTCGAAAGGAGATGAAATAGTGACCACGCTGCTGGAGCACCATTCGAATTTCCTCCCGTGGTTGAGGTTGAGAGAGCAAGGCGTACGCGTAAAGATCGTGGAGCCAAATAAGCAGGGGATATTCGAACTCTCGGATTTTGAGCATGCTATTGACGATAGGACGAGATTGGTTGCGGTAACACAGGTATCAAATGTCTTAGGCACGATCTCGCCAATTAAAGAGATAGCTGCGATTTGCAAAGAGCAGGGTAACGGCAATGGCGCCTTGTTCCTCGTTGACGGTGCGCAGGCTGCACCGCATATTCCCATAAACGTAAAAGAGCTTGGTTGTGACTTCCTCGCATTTTCAGGGCATAAAATGCTCGGACCGACCGGAACGGGAATCCTCTGGGTGAAAGATTCGCGTGTGCTTGAGCCTACCCTTTTTGGCGGGGGGATGATCGAATCGGTATCTAAGGACGATTACACATTGGCAGGTGGCTATGAGCGCTTTGAAGCCGGGACACCGAATATCGCAGGTGGTATCGGTCTTGGGAAGGCGGTTGATTATCTGAATGAGGTGGGAATGGAAGCGATGCGCTCGTACGAAGAGCGATTGGCAAAGCGACTCTTAGACGGGTTGCAAGGTATCGAGAAGCTGCGGGTTTACGGCTCTACGAATCCGAACGAACGGATTGGCGTGGTATCATTTAACATTGAAGGCGTACACCCACACGATGTCGCGTTAATGCTCGACGAAACCTCTGACATAATGGTGCGATCCGGGCATCACTGCTGCATGCCGTTGATGGACTATTTAGGACTGAAAGAGGGGACGGTCAGGGCTTCTGTCTATCTGTACAATACAGAGGCGGAGGTTGATACGTTTTTAGAGACCGTTGAGGGGATTGCAAAGGGGGCGTAATGCGCTTGATAAAGTACTCGGTTACGGATTGATCAAGAAGAAAGTGTTATCAAAGGATTTTGTGGAGGCGATTGAGCAATGGACCTATTAGCGAATGAGGTGGAACTGGTAACCGAATTATGTGAGCGGCTAAAACGAGAGAAAGAGAAGATAAAGTCGAAGACAGCGAGTTTGAAGATACTGGACATCGGATGCGGTACGGGCAAACTTGCGGTGTGTTTAAGCGAGGAAACGGGCTGTGCTGTAACCGGGATTGATCCAGTGCGAGCGAACGTAGAGAAAGCGCGGATAAAATCGCCCTCCGTCACGTTTGTGGTTCAATCTGCGGTGGAAATGACATTTGCGGACAACACCTTCGATTTTGCCGTTTCGCTTAAAGCATTGCACGAAATCCCCAATCCTAAGGAAGCATTGAAGGAGGCAGAACGTGTGCTGAAAGAAAGCGGGCGGCTGTTTATTATTGATTGGGTGGGCGGAGTTCCGCGAACGAGCAGTCACGGGCATGTGAAGAAGTACTTCTCTCCAGAGCGGTTAAAAGAAATGCTTTCAGAAACCTGCTTCACGGGCATAAAAATTAGACTTAATAAAGAAGGTGAATTGATGTTAGTGGAAGGGGAGAAGATGAGCGCATAGTGTCGAATGCAAAATCTATAAAGATCCGCAATTACAAACATAGCCCAATCCACCGGAAATCATCTGCGTAACTTTTCTTATATCCTCCCCCTGCTTCCTCACCTCGTTTAGCGTTTTTTCATATAATTCATCGCTCAAAAAAAGTGGTTTTTCCCTCGCTACGTAAGACGTAAGCATGAGGTCCAGAGCTCTCTCCTCTGCTACTGACAGATTCCGAATTTTCTTGCTCTTTACAAACATGGGATTCTCTTCCTTCCCTTCTATTACCTCTTCAGCTAATTCCGTGCCTGGTATGGGCTCTGCGATGCTTATAAAACAATCATCAAGATACAGATCCTCTACCAATTCCTTTGTCGCTTCGTAATCCTCTTCACTCTCTCCCGGATAACCGACGATAAAAGAACCCGCAACTTTCACTCCCCTCTCCTTCGCTGCTTCCCTCGCCGCTGTTATATCCTCTACCCTGATCCCTTTCCGCATGCGTTTCAACATCCTATCACTTCCCGATTCCATGCCCAAAAATACCCAGCCCATCGTGTATTCCCGTATTGCATTTAGTGTCTCATCATTTACGGTATCCACCCTTATGTCAGGAGCGGAGAGATTATTTTTGCCTATTATTGAGCTTACCGTCTCCAACAAATCCCGGAACTCGTAATAAAGTGAAGACGTTCCCCCGCTAATCGCTATTTTCTTCACGCCTGCTTTCTTGAATTCTTTCACTTCTTCCACGATGTTGTCAATACTTCTGCTCCGTATTCCGTGACCGAAGAATTCAGAAACCTGGCAGAAGGCGCAATTGAATTTGCAGCCACGGTGCGTCTCTATATAAACATTCGCGCCCCGTATATCCTGCTTGCTTATATCCTTCGGGATTTTTGGCAGAGTTCTGTGCTCGATGTCCGGGAGTTGCTTCGGCGGATTTATCACTATTTCGCCGTTTTCCTTGTATGCAATTCCGTCTATTTCCGCTATCTCGCACCCTTGCTTCATCCTCTCTACCGGTATCTCCCCTTCGCCTATAACAACCGCATCGCAATCCAGATACCTGAAAACAAACTCAGGGCATTGCGAAACGGGACCTCCGACCACGACCAACCCTCCGTCTTTGCATTTCCTCTTCAAGTCCTGCATAGAATCCCCGAGTTCAAGCAGATGCAAAGTAGAGCTGAGGCTTAAGAAGATATAATCGAATTTGCCTTCAAAATGCAAACTCTTTGAGAGCGTTACGTCAATATCATCTCCCACAGGGCATCGTTCAAGAATTCCCGCTATCACGGCTGCTCCATAAGCGTAAATCCCAGGAGATATTATGATTGCTCTTTTTCTCATTGTATATAAAATATAACTCCCTTCCGTTTAAGACACGGATTTACACTGATTTACGCGGACTTTCTAAATTTAAGTTTGACATTGTTGATTTTTATCATCTGTGTTAATCTGCGTTAATCTGTGTCAACATTTTATTTCCCTTTTGGTGCTTTGGTTGGCGAGATTAAAGGCGGAATTATCAGAGAGTTACCAGGAGTTTCATCACCTGAAGAGGTGGAAATCCCCCACACTCACACTTTAACACACAATGTTCACAATTCGTGTGAAAAATGTCGAATTAGTATTAAACCGTAAACTCTTCAAAATCTCATTTTTGAGCGTCTGAGATAAAGCGAAAAGCTTTTAAATAGATGCTGCGTAATCGTATACTTACCCACAATGGGTAATAAAAAAGGGAGGATAAAGAAGTTATGGCTAAGATAGAGGATAAGATAGATTTATACGACGACAGAGGCAATGTACTGGCGAGCGACGTGCCGCTATGGGCGATCAGTCCTTTGAGAAACCCTGCGATGAAGAAGATCGTTAACCTGACCATGCGAACAGGGGCTACCGACCTTGCGAAGCTGGAGAAGAAGATAAAGACCGGCGCAATCGGTGGCAGAGGTATGATCATTCGCGGTGTCGGAAGGAACGTTGACATACTGGACAACGCGGAAGAGATAGCGAAAGAAGTCGAAGACATGCTGCGGGTTGAAGAGGGCGACGATACGAAGGTCGAGCTGATAGCCGGTGGAAAGCGGATGCTGACGCAGACGCCAACAGCGAGAATCCAATGCGACTACTCTGCTGGTCTTACCGCTGCAATGGGTGCGTTGACGCATGCGATAATTGACGTGTGCAACGTGGATATGTGGGACGCATCCTACGTGAAGGCGGCGGTATGGGGTATGTATCCCGAGGATCCTGACACGGCAGACGGAGCGGTAAAGATGCTGGTGGATATCCCGATGAAGAATGAAGGTCCGGGATTCGCGCTGAGAAACATTCCGGTGAACCACTTAGCGGCAACGGTAGGGAAGAGAGCGGTGCCAGGCGCTGCACTAACCATGATCCTGGAAGAGGCAGCGCAGTTCGAGATGGGCAACGCGATGGGACCTTTTGAGCGTGGACATCTTTTAGACCTCGCGTACGAGGGACTGAATGCGAACAACCTGCTGATGACTCTGATAAGGGATTGCGGAAAAGGGGTATTGGCTGACGTCGTGTACGACACTATAGAGAAGGCAAAGGCAGACGGTGTGCTCAAAGAGAAGAAGAAACTGGCTTCCGGGTTCGTAGTTTATGACTCGGATGACATGCAAATGTGGAATGCCTACGCATCGGCGGGAATGCTTGCCGCGGTGTGCGTGAACTGTGGAGCGATGCGTGCAGGGCAGTCAGTGCCAGGGTGCATCTGCTATTACAATTCGCTGCTGGAGCACGAGACGGGAATGCCTGGTGTGGACTACGGGATGGCACAGGGAGCATCGGTATCGAGTTCGTTCTTCTCGCACTCCATTTACGGAGGCGGAGGACCGGGAGTATTCTACGGGAACCACATCGTTACGAGGCACGCGAAAGGGCAGTTAATACCATGTTTCTGTGCTGCGATGTGCGTAGATGCGGATACCATGTATTTCATACCCGCGAGGACCTCAGCACTGTACGGAGAAGTACTGGGAGCGATACCTGAGTTTGCAGAGCCACTGATAGCAGTTGCAAATGGCGCAAAGGAGATAATGTAGGTAAAAAAGGAGGAACAAAAAAATGCCACAATTTTGGCCCGGAACGAGCCATGTAGCGGAAAACAGAAGGAAATATATGGATCCTTCTTATACGTATGAGAAGTTGAGAGACATAGCAGAAGAAGACGTTGTGAGACTGCTTGCACACCGTGCGCCTGGCGAGGAGTACAAGAGCATCCATCCGCCATTGGAGGAGATGGAAGAGCCTGAATGCGCGGTTCGTGAGGCGGTCGAGCCCACGGAGGGCGCAAAAGCGGGTGACAGGATACGATACGTGCAGTTCACCGATTCGATGCAGTTCGCACCGATAACGCCTCAACAGCGAGCAAATTCGGCGCTTAACAGGTACAGAGGTGTAGACTGCGGTGTGTTGTCCGGAAGGGTGATCATAGAGGCTCGAGAGCGAGACGTAGAGAAGATAGCGAAAGAGCTTATTGATTCCGAGCTGATGGATACCGCAAGAACGAGACTGTGCGGAAGAACCGTACACGGACACGCGGTGAGATTAGACAAGAACGGAATGATGTTCGATGCACTACGAAGATGGGCGTTCGACGATAGCACCGGAGAGGTCATCTACGTGAAGGACATGATCGGCGGCGCGATGGACAAAGAAGTAGTAATGGGAAAACCGCTGCCTGAAGATGAGCTGTTGAAGAGGACGACGATGTACAGGAATGCGCAGGGCGGGCTCTGGCAGGAAGTAGACGACCCCGAGTCAGCGGATGTGAGTGCGGAGGTGCACTGGAAGAGAACGGTTGCCGGATTCCAACCCTGGAAGAAGATGTCAGAGATAAAGGGTGGTAAGAAGGACGTTGGTGTAGGCAAGTTTAAGTTATTCGTACCGAGAGGAGGTGTGGAGTAAAATGCCATTTGGAGATATTCAACATAATTTCCTGAAAGCGATGTCGGACAAGTTCGCTGAGAAACCCGAAGATACCAATACGCAGTTCTACGTTTATGGCGGATGGCAGCAGGATAAGAGGAAGAGAGAATTTGTCGAGGAAGGCAAGAAGTTAGCGTCGGCAAGGGTATCGAAGACACCGGGATACAATCCGGACGTGGGGATGCCGCAAGGGCAGAGATACCTGATGCCTTACATGATGAACCACACGGACATTATGGTGAACATGGACGACCTGCACTGGATAAACAATGCGGCGATGCAGCAGTGCTGGGATGACATGAAGAGGACGATAGTCTTAGGACTCGACGACGCGCACGGGCTGTTAGAAGCGAGACTGGGTAAGGAAGTTACGCCCGATACCATCAGCCATTACATGGAAGTGTTGAACCACGCATTACCGGGTGGTGCGGTCATTCAGGAGCACATGGTGGAGACGAAACCATCGCTGGTGAATGATTGTTATGCGAAGTTATTTACCGGTGATGACGACCTTGCAGACGCTCTTGACAGGCGGTTCGTGCTGGACATAAACAAGGAGTTCCCCGCGGGCTGGGAGAAGCCGGGCGAGCAGGCGGAGCAGTTGAAAGAGGCAATTGGCAAGAAGATCTGGCAGGTGCTGCGGATGCCGACGGTCGTAGGCAGGGTGTCCGATGGTGGAACGATGTTCCGATGGGTCGGCATGCAGGTCGGGATGACGATGATAAACGCGTACAAGTTGTGCGCAGGCGAATCGGTTACCGGTGAATTCGCGTACTATGCGAAGCATGCGGCGGTGGTTAAGCTGTCGAACTACATGCCGGTGAAGAGAGCGCGAGCGCATAACGAGCCTGGTGGGATGCCGTTAGGTATAAACGCAGACAGTACGAGATCTCCTGCACTGTTCCCGAATGACCCGATAAGGGCTGAGTTAGAGAGCATTGCGGTTGCCGCACTGGTTTACGACCAGTTGTGGTTCGGAGTATACATGTCTGGCGGTGTCGGATTCACGCAGTACGCAAGTGCGACCTACACGGACAACATCTTAGAGGACTTCTGCTACAAGGGATGCGAGATCGGGCTGGATTACGCCGACGGCGAGATGGCTTCGATAAGAGGCGACAAGCTCAACATGGACATTCTGGAGAAGATAATAAGAGCAGAGAACGATTACGCCATGACGCAATACGAGGCGTATCCGACCGTTGCAGAGTCTCACTTCGGTGGGTCTGCGAGAGCATGCTGTGTAGCTGCGGGATGTGGTAGTGCCGTTGCGTGCGCGACGGGACTTGCACAGCCAGCGTTAACTGCATGGTCAATGTCTCAGTTAGGGCAGTACGAGCGCCTCGGTAGGCTCGGATTCTTCGGCTACGACCTGCAAGACCAGTGTACGGCAAACTGCTCGTACTCGTACCAGAGCGACGAGGGACTGCCGTTCGAGATGCGGGGCGTGAACTATCCGCACTACGCAATGAACGTCGGGCACCAGAGTGCGTACGGTGGTCTGGTTGCCGGGGCACACCTTGCGAGCAAGGATGCATGGGTGCTGTC
This sequence comes from Methanosarcinales archaeon, assembly GCA_030611585.1. GTDB lineage: Archaea > Halobacteriota > Syntropharchaeia > Alkanophagales > Methanospirareceae > JACGMN01. Next base: position 20,123 of record JAUWPM010000019.1, read on the forward strand.
ACCGCTGATGAAAGTAGCGTTCGCAGACCGTGACCTGCCGTTCGACCGTGGTTACGTAACCAAAGAGTTCGGCGTGGGCGGTCTCAGGGAGTTCAAACCTGCTGGTGAGCGAGACCTGATTATATCCGGTCACTACGGCAGATAGACGAGAGAAAACCAAAACGGGAAAAGGTTGAGGGATTATTTTTTCCCTCTCTTTTTATTTTTTACTGTATATAAAGTATAGCTTCCTTCTGTTTAAGACACAGATTAACACTGATTTACGCGGATTTATTTAGGTCGAACGTTGTTGATGGAAATTTGTGTAATCCGGTGATTATAAAATGAGCAAAGCAAAAAGTGATAGTTTTAATCGATGAACCAACAAAAGAAGAACAAGCGTGGGCACGCTTAACAGCCGAGCAGTTCCTTGCGGGATATAATGACGCTGATGCTATTTATGATACACTTTTTCTTTTTTAGAAAAAAAGAAAACCTGTGCTAAAAGAAAAAATACGTTTGCATAAGCTGGCAACATTGCAAAAGTCATTGGTAGAACGGCAATTGGGGACTCTGACACAAGAGGACTTATCGAAGGTACGGGCTAAAATTCAGCAGATTTTCGCCTCTAATTGATTTCTCGTTGTATAAAAGTATAACTACCTTCTCTTTAAGACACGGATTTACACTGATTTTTTCTTTTGTTGGACTGGGCACGGCATTGAGCTTTTCATCTGTGTCAACAATTTATTTTCTTTTTCTATTCGCAGATACTTTAAAAACCGCTCTAAAGTTGGTATAGGAAGTGCAACATAAACCGCTTTCTTCTCTGTGTCTTCACGGGAATTGTAATCAGATCCGGAAGATTCAGAAGTCTCCCATTCTACCTTCAAGTCTTTCTTACCGTACTTTCGCGCTAACTCCTTGAAATTCTCGAATATCCTCTTACCCATCGGGCATAATTGCAGTGTGGGCACAGGACGAATAACGACGAAGGGGAACATTTTGCATGCTGAGGGGCGGGCTTCGTAAATTGTGCAGACGTCTCCTTTTAAATAGGGGCATGGCGTCTTCAGAAAGTTATCCATCTCTTTTGCATCCATCTTATCAAACAGCGCATCGCCGTCCAACCGGTAAAGTCGTTCTACATCCTCATCATTCAGATGAATCGGCATCTCGCTACAACACAGACAGCACCGTTCGCACTCGAAATAATCCAGTATCTTCAACGCCAACTCTCCAAATCTACGTCTGTCTTTCTCTATCGCCATAACGTTCCGTGACATGGTAAACCAGAACAGTTCATCGCCAACCAATTCCCGGAACTGCAAGGTCTGTTTTTTAAGATCCTCTTCATTCATTCTTCGTTCATAGTATTACGTGTTCCGGCGAAAATTTAAACCTTGTTTTGAATCGTTCGCCATGCGTCTACCGGCACTTCGTAGTCCCCTGCCTTTTCGTGCATCTGGCATGCAAGATTCATAAAGAACGCCCACAGTGAACGCTCTTCGATTCGCTCTGCAAACGTTGACGCTGCTTCAAAAGATTCTGCCGCTTCCTTCCACATACAATAAAAAAAGAAAAAAGGGAGAAAACAATTAAGCTAAGCAAGCTAAGCGCTGCTCGGTTTCTCCGCTAACTTCGTCTTTTTCAGTATCTCACCCTTTCTGGAGTGAGGCATGCGCAGTACGCTGTCAGAAGCCTTCTCGATCTCCCGTGCTTCCTTGGCGAGCTTCGCCGCTTCCGCGATGAGTTCGTGTGCCGCAGCCACCATGGGTACGTATGCTTCGGGGTCCTTCATCATGAAGCAGCCTTTCACGTCCAGCTCCGCCACTTTCTCCGCCATGCTGTACGCCGCAATGGCTTTCGCTTTTGCGTACGGGTTCGAGAACCCTGCTCGTGCAACCGCCTTCTCCGCCGTAGCGACTATCTGAGGCACTTTCACCTCGCCACCAGCCTTTATCTCACCTATAACACGGTCTATCTCCTCTTGCACTAATTTCACCACTCCGGTTATCGTCAGCACGGAAAGGACGTCAACGTTGAACAGGCTCATCTCGGTGGGGTCTAAGAACTCCCGCCGCGCGCCGATCATTGGATCGCCGGGTATAATAATGTAGCCAAAGCCGCCCTCCTTTAACTTATCTTTCGCTTTCAACGTCGGTGCGTCCGAGATGACAATGCACGGCTTGCCCTTCTCCTTCACCATCTCACGTGCCTTCGTAGGACCTGGAAGAGCCGCATTCGGACTGAGCACCATCACCACGTCCGGATCCCAATCCAGTAAGCGCGCGGTATCCGGTGCATTTTCCGGCGACATCTTCGCCCCTGTCCCCAGTACTCGAACCTCTATGTCCTCTCTGTCAGCTCGTTCGTCCAATAGCAAATC